>JBEEMN010000104.1:0-5673 GCA_041192625.1 Armatimonadota bacterium | reverse complement strand
GCTCACGCCTGCAGCAAGCATCGCGACAATCTCCGAGTCTCCCGAGAGCCGGCCAAATGCGAGGAGAGCCCCGAGGAGCATCGCCATCGGAATCGTGTAAGGAAGCAGTGTCGGCAACGTATACAGAACAACCTGCAAGATAACCGCCGCGGACTCGCCGCGCTGCAGATAGTCGGCGATGCGCTGGAGGCCATCCGCGGCGAAGAACAGCGTCGTAAACATCCCGACGCCGCCCAAAAACGGCCCCAAGACCTCACCAATGATTAGGCGGTTGATGCGTGTCATTGCGCGAGCCGGAAGTTGTCACCCAGATAGTACTTGCGCACCATCTCGTCGTTTGCGATCTCGTCTGCCGTGCCTTCGCGGATCACTTTGCCCTCGACAATCACATAGGACCGGTCGGTGAGGTCAAGCGTCGCAGCCGCATTGTGGTCGGTGATCAAAATGCCGAGGCCGCGCTCGCGCAGCTGGCGGACAACGACCTGAATGTCAGCAATCGCAAGCGGATCGATGCCAGCAAATGGCTCATCGAGGAGGAGAAACTTCGGTTCGGCGGCAAGTGCCCGTGCGATTTCAACACGCCGCTGTTCTCCGCCAGACAAACTGAATGCGCGCAAGTCGGCCTTTTTGTCCATCCCGAGCTCGGCCAGCAGCTGCATCGCCCTGTCGTTGCGCTCGCCTTTCGGACACCCAACCGCTTCGAGCACAAGCAAGATGTTCTCAATAACGCTGAGCTTGCGGAAAATGCTTGGCTCCTGCGCGAGGTAACCGATACCACGGCGGGCCCGCTTGTACATCGGGAGTGGCGTGATGTTCTCTTCATCCAGCATCACATTGCCGGACAGCGGCTTCACCAGCCCAACGGTCATGTAAAAGGTTGTGGATTTTCCAGCACCGTTCGGACCAAGCAAGCCTACGATTTCGCCCTGCTCAAATGACAGGCTGACGCCATTTACGACGCGGCGGCCGCGGTATTCCTTGACCAGCTCGTGGACGGCAATAACATGGCGGTCCTGCGCACCGATGCTACTCACGGCTTTTTCCCCGGGGCTGGCTTTTGCGGCTTAGGCGTTGCGGTGAACGAGCCGCTTCCGAGCTCAATCAATGGTCCAGCCGTTCCGCTGCGGAGGACAATCTTTCCACCGTTACCAGTGAGCTCTGCGGGACCATCCACATTTGGCGACAAATGCACCCAGCGAACATCCCCTTGAAGGAGAATCTCAGCATCGGATTTCGCATCGGCTTGTGTATAAACCGCCCCCGCGCACGTGATGGTGTCTGTTTGGTCATCGGCTTTGACGACAATCTTCAGCGGTCCTGTAAGTGTGCCTTTGACAACGATTTTGCCGCTGACTTCGAGGCGAGCCTTGCGGGCATCCAGATCGAGCTGAGTTGAGCGCAGCTTGAGCTCAGGACCGGCCATCTCAAAAACAGGCTTGGTACGGTCACGAAACTCAGCATTTAATGAGCCGCCTGGGTTGGTGATCGTGAACTTGCCGACAACGGCGGTGCCTTTTGGAGGCTGCGGGGTGGCGAGCAGCTGCGGGGCGATACATGCCGCAGTGGCTACTGCTGTGACAATAATGATTACATCGCGTGACATGACTCGCACCTATTTCCACCAGCCGGACACCGGCTTCTCATCCGTATAAATATCAATGCGCGCCAGAGTGCCATCCGCCTTGAACGATGCCGCCGGGATGTCGAACCCGGTGCTGTCATAGAGGCGAATATTGCCCTTCCCAACAAGCGTCGAGCGGCGCATATCCCAAATCATCGTATCCGATGACAGCTTCCGAACGGCAGTGCCTACCCCGCCAGCGGATGCCGCATTTACTCCACCGCTTGCCGTAACGCGCGATGATTTCTGATCCGCAATAATCAGCGGCGCTTCAAGCGTAAAAGCCGGTTTGCCGTTCTTATAGATAAGCGCCTTGGTTCCTTTGATGGTGGATGTTGCATTTCGGTTTCCACTTGGATCGGTGAGCAGCTTTGCGGATGCCACACCTGAAACGGCGACCCAGGGGCGCCCTTGGGTATCTGGAAGGACGGCATCAAAGGATCCGATTTCCGCCTGGATGTCAGGATTGTCCTTTTGCCGCTGCTGCAGCTTCGCAGCCTTAATCTTGTCGGCATCAGGCTTTGCGGGCTGTTTTTTGGCGCAGCCAATCGCAAGAATCGCAAGCGCCGCTAGGGCGGCGACACGCACTGCGAAAGCGATTCTCCTTGGTTGCATACCGTATAACAGCACGCTTCGCGCACCAATGCAAGAGGTAACACACGTAACGGCTACACTTGGGCGCACCGGTCAATAGGCGTCAACGATATACTTATCGGAATATCGGTTGGTTTTAGGTCAAATATGAAGCCTCAACGTCTACTTGTCATTATCATTGCGCTCACGCTAGCGGCACTTGCAGTGGTGCTTGCCCCCGTGCTCGCTCCGAAAAACGCCCTCAGCAAGCGCGTCACTCCCAAGCTCGGTCTGGATATCCAGGGCGGAGCCCGCGTCGTCCTCGAGGCACAGATTGAAAAGCTGTCCCCCGATGTACGCTGGAACGACGACACCCGTGCTGCCGTGCTGCGTACTATCGAGAACCGCGTCAACGCAAATGGCGTCGCCGAACCCGTCATCATCCCAAAGGGTGATCACCAGTACGTCGTCGAGATTCCATCCGTTAAAAACAACCAGGAAATCGTTGAGCAGCTGCAAAAGACCGCTCAGCTCGAGTTTTATTACTCTCCTGACTGGGTGACGCAGCGGAACTCGCTGGGTCGCTACAAGCTGGATGTCGTCTCGGATGGCCCAGTCCGCGATCACTACGAAATCCTCGACCAGAACACCAACCAGACCTTCCGTGACCGCTTCCACTCCAACCAGTCACTGCGCGAAATGTTCGACCGCGCTGACAAGGATGCAGCAAAGGCCGCTGACACCCTCCTGCCTGCGCCTCTTGAGACCCTGCCAAGCGCCGGTGGCAAGACGAGCGCCAAGATTCTTCCTGAAGATGTCGCAAAGCTGCAGCCCCTCGCGGATGAAGTCACCAACTTCGATGCCTTCCTCAACCAGGCAAGCAAGCAAATGGATGGCTCCGACCTCGCACCTGGTGGCGCTCAATCAAACTTCAACCCAGGTGGCAACGGCGCGCTCGTCGAGCTTGAGTTCAACACCCGTGGCCGCGACAAGTTTGCACAGTTCACCAAGGACCATAGCCAAGAAATCCTGATGATGTACTTGGATGGCCGTATCCTGATGGCTCCAAACATCAACGAGCCAATTCTCAATGGTCGTGCATCGATTTCGCCATTTGCCAACCTCAAGGAAGCCAAGCAGCTCGCTGACTACCTCAATGGCGGTTCCCTCCCGGTTCCTCTGTGGATCGTCCAACAGCAAACCGTTGAAGCAACCCTCGGTACAGAAGCTGTGCGCAATGGCTTTATGGCGGGTCTCGTCGGCCTCGCCGCTGTCATCGTGTTTATGCTGTGGATCTACCGCCTCCCAGGCGCCGTCGCCTGTGTCGCGTTGATTCTCTACACGCTCTTCACGTATGTCGCATTCGTCCTCGTACCTGTAACGTTTACCCTCCCAGGTATCGCCGGCTTCATCCTCTCGGTCGGTATGGCCGTGGATGCTAACATCCTGATCTTTGAGCGTACGAAGGAAGAGCTGCGGGATGGCCAAAACCTCGGTGCAGCCATTTCGACGGGCTTCGGACGTGCGTTTAGCGCGATCTTCGACTCGAACATGTGTACCGCTGTAACCAGTCTCCTGCTCTACAACTTCGGTACAGGTGCGGTCCGCGGGTTTGCGTTGACGCTGCTTATTGGTGTTGCGCTCTCGATGTTCACTGCGATCACCGTAACCCGAACCTTCTTGTTGCTGCTGACGCATGGCAAGAGTGGTCGCCCTAATCCTCAGATGCTCAAGCAGTGGGGCGCGGACAACCTCTTCCGCCCACAGCTCAAGGTGGTTGCGCAGCGTGCGCGCTGGTATGCACTGTCCCTTGCGGTTATTGTCCCTGGCGTTGCGTTTGCAGCACTGGGTGGCTTCAAGCTTGGTATCGACTTCACCGGTGGCTCGGAGCTGACACTGCAGTTTGTGCAGCCAGCGACGCGTGTTCAGGTCGAGGAAGCGATGGCGGAGCAGGGCATTAAGGAAACCGCCGCGCAGATCGCCGGTGGCAACACCGTGTACGTGCGTATTCCAAAGCCTGAAGGCCGTGAAGAAATCACATCCGCGGAAGCTACCGACCTTGTCGGAAAGCTCCAGACAAAGTTCCCTGGCGTCAAGCTGGGTGGCTTTGAGCGGATTGGCTCAGCGATCTCTGGTGAGCTGACTCGGAATGCACTGACATCGGTGTTGCTTTCGAGCCTCTTTATCGTCTTCTACCTCGCCTTCCGGTTCTCGATTGGCGGGTTCAAGAATGGTCTGACATTTGGTATTGCGGCGATTATCGCGATGTTGCATGACGTTGCGGTGCTGGTTGGTGTGTTCTGCGGGTTGGGTTACTTGCTCAACTGGAAGATTGACTCGATGTTTGTGACGGCGGCGCTGACCGTGATTGGCTTCTCCGTCCACGACACGATTATTATCTTCGACCGTATCCGTGAGAACCTCCACCACAAGGGAACGAAGGTTGGCCTCGCTGACATCGTTTCGACATCGATCAATGAGACCTTCGCGCGTTCCTTGTTTACATCCGGTACCGTTGTGATGACGCTGCTTGCGTTGTTGGTCTTCGGCGGTCCTGTGATTCGTCCATTGAATGCGGCGCTTCTGATTGGAATTCTTTCAGGAACGTTCTCATCGATCTTCAATGCGGCACCGTTGGTTGTTGACTGGCGCCGTTTGATCAACAAGGGCCAGCGGGATGACTTGGATTCCGCAACCCACTAGTTGTTTTGTTTGAGTTTCGTTGTCCGAGACGCCCCCCGGAAACGGGGGGTGTTTTTTAGTTTCTCTACGCTTCTACCCCACTTCAAAAATAAAAATTCCCTCTTCTTTGTAATATCAACGCTCTCGCATACGATAAGTAGATACTACAAATGTCTACCATCCACGGAACAACCTACGACTGGACCGTCAGTGATCCAAACTCAGCGCTCGTGACCGCCCTCCGCAACCAGTTCAACCTCGACCTGGTGATTGCGATGGTGCTGGTCAACCGCGGCATCACCCTCGAAACAGCAGAAGCATTTCTAAATCCAAGCCTGTCGCGGCTGACACCGCATGCAACGCTCCCAGGCATCGCCGATGCCACCGCGCGTATCCAAAAGGCCATCGATGCCGGCGAGCAGATCATGGTGCATGGCGACTATGACTGTGATGGCGTGACATCCGCAGCGCTTGCTGTTCGTGCGCTCCAGGGCGTTGGTGCGAAGGTGAGCGGGTTTGTCCCCCGCCGCTCGGATGGCTATGACCTCCAGCGCTACGGCGTCGATGAAGCCGCAAAGCTTGGCGCAACCTTGATTATCACGACGGACTGCGGAGTCGGCGCGGTAGAGCCTGTGGCATATGCGAAGGCACGCGGCATCGATGTTGTCGTAACGGACCACCACCGTCCGGGGAAGGTCCTCCCCGCTGCAGTTGCGGTCGTCAACCCGTACATCAGTGAGAGCACGGTTGGCTTTGCGCATATCTGTGGCGCGGGTGTGATTTTCCGCGTGCTGGAA
>JBEEMN010000103.1:0-8674 GCA_041192625.1 Armatimonadota bacterium | reverse complement strand
TCTCACATCCATGACAAAAACTGCTGATGCTGCGGTACTGATTGGTGACAATGGTTACGCACAAATCGATGCCTATCCATATGTGTATGATCTTGGTCAAGAATGGTTTGATTGGACGGGGCTGCCATTCGTCTATGCAGTTTGGACATCTAGGAATGTAATTGCCCCTGAGCTCAGAGACTTGCTACATCAGGCATGTGACTGGGGAACGAGCAACTTTTCCTATCTAGCTGCTGCGCGAGCGGCAAAGCATGGAACAACGGAAGCGCGCGCGCTGCACTACTTTAATGACGTGATGGAGTATCGTCTTGAGCAACATCACCAGGATGGTCTGGCGCTCTATGCGTCGTATGCCAGAGAACTGTCAGCATCTTTGGTGACTCATCAATGTTGATGATCAATTTCTAGATTTTTGTCTCTGGGTGACTGAAGTGCATCACTGAACACGCGGTAATTGTAAAATTTTTTCGATGTTGGTGCGTCAAATGGTATGGATGTTGCATCGATGGATATTGACTACGTTTTGGCGGGAGTTCTGAAATGTCTGGATCAATTCGAAGTGCAGTCGTGATGCTAAGTGTTGTTGGTGCGGTTACCGCAGCGGCGACAGCAGCCTATGTCCTTAGGGGCAGTAAGAAGACGATGGTCTCAGGGTCCGACTCTGTGGATGCACTGGTTAAGCGTTGCCATGAGCAGATGGATACGCTTTCTAGCCGCTTGATGCCAGAGAATGGATGACTTTTCTGATATTCGGGGTCGTTTGAGTTTTCCCTAAAATCACTATATGCCGGGTATCCCGGCCTTTTTTTGTGATTAGGCCATTATTGAAAGACCAAAAAGCGGATCCTACGGAACGTCCGATAATGCCTGTTATGTTGCATTTGTCTCTAACAGCACCAGCCCTGGCGTTTAGTCTGAACCTGGGTTCTCACGGGCCATTTGATCCGGGAAATTACCACGCTCTGCCCAGACAATATTTTTCCCAACATGGTGGCTGATCAGATTCGCGATATCCCTCGCCATCTGCTCGTCGTACACCTCAACAAGCTCGAAGATATTTCCATCCGCGTAATCGATTGACACCGATGTCAGACTCTTGCGATCCGTGTCCTGACTATCCGTCAATCGGATGTAGTCCAGCTTAGTCAATGCACACAATCTTTTGTTTCCAGACAAAAATTCATTTCTCGTCTTATCAAATGTGACCTGCCGAACAGGCCGCAGGACGTATACGAGAAAGATTGGTAATCCGATAAACGTAACTATTGTCGACACAAGCCATAGAAAGCCGAAATGGTTACCAGATGGGCTGAAAAAGTCACTGGCATCGCGTGACACCGTCGTGCGTGACACGATCGCAAGCATCGCTAGGACAAAGTTACAAAACAGGGTGAACGCCACGAGACTGCAGCCATTGACATTCATGTAGCCTGGAGCTCGCAAAGATAGTCGCAGAATACTTGGCGTATGCAGCACATCCAGAATTAACTCAGGAGAAACGCTAAACTGAGTTGGTGTGTTATCGGACATTGGATGATTGGTCGTCCACCAGGCATCCACCTATCAAATGATGAATAACGTCCGCACCCTTGAGCATGTCAGCATCATGGGTCACCACAATGACGGTGTGATCTACCGCCCAGTCTGCCAGCGCACTCATCACCTTATAGCCATTATCCTTGTCCAATGCCGCCGTTGGCTCATCCGCAAACACAACGTCAGGATTGCCAATCAAGGCTCGCGCAACAGCCACACGCTGTCTCTCACCGCCAGACAGCATTGATGGATACTTATCCCCCATCCCGTCAAGACCAAGATACGAGAGTAAGGATTCAGCCTTCTGAACGGATGCAGACAGCTCATCAGGATTGATGCCAACAAGGATATTTTCAAGAGCTGTTAGGTAGTTCAGCAAGAATGGTTGCTGAAATACAAAGCCAAATTTCTGACTTCGCAGACGCGCACAAGCAGCATCTGACATATTAGTAATCGATGTGCCATCGAGTGCAACATTTCCAGCTGTCGGCGACTTGAGGCCGCACAGGATATACAGCAGCGACGATTTACCCGAACCACTTGGCCCCATGATTCCGTGGAGTTTGTTAGGTGAAAAATCCAGGCTAACGCCTTTCAACGCATGCGTGACGCGGGTCGCTTCGACGTAATCGAGACAAATATCATTGCATGACAGCATTAGAATCCACCTATCGTCTCTCTATCACAGACACAGCATCCAATCGCTTCAAGCGAACCCAAACTGTTACCATCGCAAAGATTGTGATAGCCACGGGAATAGGCAGTGTATGTTGATAGGCCCATGGGTCCATGGCATCCAGAAAGAGACCTCTCTGTTTGAATACATTCGCTGCCAGGTAGGTTAGCAAAAACACCGAAAACACGCTACCTATCGCCCATGCAATCACGGTCAGAATGACCGTCTCCCACACAATCTTCATCATCAAACGGGCACGACTGATACCGAGCGCCGCCAGCACTCCAAACTCGGGAATGCGTTGCGTAAAGTAGATATTGCTTAGCATCCCACTCATCAATGCAATAACGAAGATCACCGTAGCGCTGACAACCTCCATGATCATGTACATCGATGACAAAGAGTCACGGACCTCTGCCAGAAGATTTGCTCGCGTAAGGACGTTGACTTTTTCTGGAGACAAGAAGCCATCTCCTTTGCGCCCTACCGGCATCAGCCGTTCGTTCACGACATCAAGGTCCGATGGAACCTTCGTCGTAAACAGTAAACATTTTGGCGTTAGCAGAAACGTTTTGTCTGTAAATGTACGACTAGACATCGCGACCCAAATGTCGCTCTTCAGGACACCGACGACCTTAACGGGAACGGGTGATCCAGCGATTCCACCATCATCCAATGGGCCGGCAATAACATCTCCCAGCTTTAGATTTCGATTCTCTAGAATAGGCTGCGAGACGACCACTTCCGGCTTACCATCTTCAGGCATTCTGCCCTCGATAAGGGTTGCCCCGATTCGCTTCAGCAGGTAATCGCGCTCTTCAGGTGTCGAGCCGATAACAACAAACGGTAATCTTCCGACAACAGTCTTGATGTTTACGAAGAAGACGCCACCCTCGATGATCCGGTCAATCTCGGGTTGCATTTCAAGTATTGCCCGTTGGTCCATTGGGACGCTTTGTGTAGAACGCTGAGGGATCACATAGGTGAAAAACTCGGTGTACCGGTATATGGTTCGGACCGTTAGGTCAATGGAGTTTGCAATCGATGCGACTGCTGCAATAAGAAAGACACATAAAACGATGACAAAGCCCATCGGAAGGACCTTGGACGGATTGCGTGTCAAGTATGTGAATGGACTTAGTGGATGGCGCATCAATTACCCAACGTTTCCTGCAGCTGTGCATCGTGGTCGTGGGACTGATACCACGCTAAGTACTCATCAAGCGTTCGATTAATGCCATCAAGAGTCGACTCTTTTGCCAAAGTACCTCTAAGTCTGGTCGCTCCAGGGACACCCTTAAAGTAGTGTCCGAGGAGACCACGGAGCTCCCGGCACGCAACGCCCTCTCCTTGAACACTCACTTGCAAGCTCGCATGTTGACGCGCAACTGCAACACGGTCTTCAACCGTAGGTTCACAGCGGATTGACTCGCCAGCAATCGCATCTCTAATCTGCCCCAACAGCCATGGATTGCCCATTGCCGCGCGACCGATCATCACACCGTCGCAGCCAGTTTCCCGAAGCATTCGGAGCGCATCAGCAGGCGTTTCGATATCACCATTTCCAATCACGGGAATATCGTTGCCAACGGTTTCCTTGACTTGCGCGATGACATCCCAGTCAGCGACACCGCTAAACCCTTGGGATGCGTATCGTGCATGCACGGCGATCGCCTTTGCCCCGATGTTGGCGGCTGCACGAGCAAACTTCACAGCAGTTAGCTGGCCCTGTGTATAGCCAGAGCGAACCTTCACTGTTACCGGAACGCTCGGGACAGCATCAACAACGGCCTTTACGACGGCCTCGGCTTGACAAAGGTCTTTCAGAAGCGCTGCTCCCGCACCCGTTTTTGCGACTTTTGGTACCCAACATCCCATATTGATGTCCACGCCGGTGGCACCGCGGTCTACGACGACGCGTGCTGCCTCTGCCATCGTCTCCGGATCCGCACCGAATAGCTGACAAAAGGATGGCTGTTCCGATTCCGTCCAGTCGAACATCCCGTAGGTCTTTTGGTTCTTATAGTGAATGGCCATGCTTGAAATGAGCTCAGTTACGACCAAACCAACATCACCATGTTGCTTGCAGATAGCGCGAAATGGATGCGACGTCACGCCGGCCATCGGGGCAAGCACAACCGGATTCTCGATTTCTATATTCCCTATGCGCATCGATTCGGCAGCCTCTTATCGGACACGTACGCCATTCGTCCATGCTTCACATGGGACTATACCTGCCGCGAGGCAGTTTCCGAGATTCTCGAACGCACAATCGTAGACGATGAAGTCTGCAAACTTCCCTGTTTCCAATGATCCAATAATGTCATCCCTGAAAATGGAATAGGCACTGTTCAATGTATAGCCGTAGAGCGCTTCATCCAGAGTGAGTGTTTCATGTGGTGACCAAGGCGACCGGTGAATCGCCGCACTTAGTACTTTTGCGCTGCTTAGAACTTCCACCGGACAGTCGCTTCCAAGGGCAAGGCGTACTCCCCTGTCCCACAGCGTTCTGAATGCGTAGGCCCATTTGCTTCGCTCAGCTCCGATGCGGTCGATAGTCCATGTATCACTTGTAACAAACTGGGGCTGGATCGCGCAAACGATGTTCCACTCTACGATCTGCTCAACCAAGCTACTGTCGAGGACGCTAATGTGTTCAACACGATGACGGAGTGGGTTTGTGCGATCATCGCCCATCGCTCCAATGATAGCCGCCAGTGATTCGCGATTAGCCTGATCACCGATTGCATGGATCACAAGCTGAAACCCATGCTGTACTGCATCCAGACACATTTCACTAAGGTGATCCGGTGAATAAATACGTTCACCGAGTACCCCCGGAGCATCCGAGTAATCAGCTGCCATGAGAGCTGTTCGTGCACCGAGGGAGCCATCGGAGAAGAGCTTGGCCCCACCAATCTTGACACGATCGCTGCCAAACCCGGTTTGGATGGCAAACGTTTTCAGGTGTTCGATACTTGCATAGGGAGGCATTCCCGTCATTCGCACAGGAAGCTGGTTTGCCTTTTCAAGGCGGAGATAGGCTCCTAGTTGGTCGGCTGTGTCGAGAAGCGTCCCGACAGAAGTGATGCCTTGAGATAGTGCAATATCAGCAGCCTCCAACACGGCTGCTTCTTGATCACTCTGTGACGGCTTTGGAATATGCCGACGCAGATGCCGGATTGCGACCTCAGTGAAGAGCCCGGTCTCTGCATTCCCTTCTGCGAGCTGTTCAGAAGTCAACAAAGCAAGTGCAGCACTATTGGCAACAACCGCATGGCCCCGGACGGGTTGTACTGATCGAGTCGAGGAGGTCACGCGTGGGCCATTCGTTGTTTGGATAGGCTTGCTGATCAAAACCCCGGCCTTCAATCCATCCGCTGTCCGTTTTGATTGCCTGTGTCCGTAAGCGCTCGAGAAGCTCATCGAGGTCAGCACACCCCATCAGGTCCGCTTGCCGTAGGCGACCCATCCCGTAGGCTAAAAAGTGAATGTGGGAATCGATAAACCCTGGAAGAACAACGTTGTTTCCGTAATCTTGAAGCGTATACGGAGAGTCAATGATGATATCGAGTGCCGCATCTCTTGTGCCGACAAACACGATTCTGTCATCAGCGATCACCATTGCGCCAGCTTGCGCACCGACATATTCCTGTGTTCGGATATCTCCCAGAATCAGCTTCAATGCCATCCCTATTCCTCCGTATGCATGTCGGGAGTACCAAACATAGCTTCCATCTCATCCCGTGAAATGAGTATCTCGCGGGGCTTTGCGCCATCAAGTGCGCCAACAATTCCCTTATGCTCCATCATGTCAACCAGACGTGCCGCTCTTGTATACCCAATTTTGAAGCGGCGTTGAAGCATTGATGTACTTGCTGACCCTCCGGTCACAACGAGGCGCACTGCGCTTTCGAAGAGGTCATCCTCATGTCCGGATTCTGCTTGGTCTGCTTCGTTGGATGCTTCTGCAAGCGTACTTGGTTGGACGTCATAGTTTGGTGAACCCTGATGGCGCAGAAACTTGACAAGTGCCTCGGTCTCCCCTTCCGAGAGAAAAGCACCTTGAATACGAAATGGCTTTGCCGCATCCATTGGCATGAAGAGCATGTCGCCGCGGCCAATCAGCCTGTCAGCACCAACTTGGTCAAGAATCGTCCGTGAATCGACCGCTGAGTTGACTGCGAAGGCGATGCGGCTGGAAATGTTAGCCTTGATGGTACCGGTGATGACATTTACACTTGGGCGCTGCGTTGCGATAACGAGGTGTATTCCCGTAGCACGTGCTAGCTGCGCCAGTCGGCAGATACACGTTTCGATTTCCGGCCCGGATGTCATCATCAAGTCCGCGAGCTCATCGACAACAAGGACCCAATACGGCAACCGCTCCAGCTCATCGACTTTTGTGTTATAGCCTTCGATGTTGCGTGTTCCAAGCCTTGCAAACTTGTCGTAGCGGCTCTCCATTTCGCGAATGGCTTGTTTGAAGACACTAGGAGCCTGTTTTGGGTTTGTGACAACCGGTGATGCCAAGTGTGGAATACCAGCGTACAAAGAAAGCTCTACCTTCTTAGGATCAATCATCAGAAACTTGAGCTCACGCGGCGAGTTTCGGTAGATCAAGCTGGTGATAAGTACATTAAGCCCGACAGACTTACCCGAGCCTGTCGAGCCACCCACCAGAAGGTGTGGCATTTTAGCAAGGTCTGCTACACGAACATTTCCAGTGACATCTTTGCCTAGGACAAAGGTAAGACGCCCCGCTGCGTTTTTGAATTCTGGCGATTCCAAACACTCCCTGAGCATCACAGGCGTTGGAGTATCTGTGGGAACCTCGATGCCGATGGCACTTCGGCCGGGAATAGGAGCTTCCACGCGCACATCGATTGCCGCCAAGTCCATCGCGAGGTTGTCCGCGAGGGAAACAATCTTACTCACCTTGATGCCACGCTCGAGAGCCACTTCATAACGAGTGATTGTAGGACCGTAGCTGATTCGCTCAATCTCTGCACCGATGCCAAAGTCTTCGAGACATTGGATGATTCGTTGGCGGCGTGCTTCACTCGCTCCGGCCTGCGGATTTGCCAGCGGGACCGCTGGTGCGAGAAGGCTGGTTGATGGCATCTGGAAGACCAGTTTTGACGCAGGCTCGATAGGCTTAGGAGTATCGCCGGCACCACCCGTACCGTCATCCCCGACAACATCGGATGTCTGTGGTTCAGAGTCCAAATCAAACAATGATTTGCCAGGCGTTAGCGTTGATGGAACGACCTCGGGTGTTACATTGCCATCCACCACCGGTTGCAAATCCGGCGAACGAACAAACTCTTTGCGTTTTGCTGATGGCTTAACGGGATCAAGTGATGAATCTGGGGAAAGATAGTCATCTTCATCGTTGTCTTGCTGCTCTCCAAAGACTCGGTCTTGCGCCCGGGATGAGGACTGCTTTGCACTTCCCGCAGATGCCTTCATCGCTGCAGCACGTGCAGCCGCATTGGAGGATGTATCTCTAAGGAAGCGAACGATGATGGCTTCAATCGGAGCGAGAAGTTCAGGGAGTGGTTTGTCCACAATAACCAAAATCCCGCCGATAACGGGCAGGATCATGAGGATTCTGGCCCCAAATCTCCCGATCAGCCCCACCAAAAGGTAGCTTATCTGTCCCCCAATAAACCCGCCGTAGCGTTGCATGACACTGGGTTCAATAAGATCACTGACCTGCCGCTCTGTTGGAGCAAAGAAGATGTGAATTGCCGTTAGAAAGAGCATCACGGCAAAGGTTGACTTTGCCACCTTTACATAGTTGATTTGCTTGCCAAGGCAAATCCATATGCCAGAAGCGAAAATGGTGATTCCAACCAAATAGCTTGCAATACCAAACACATAACGGATTCCAAAAGCAGTCTTCGATCCGATAAAGTTACCAACTTCTGTCGTAGATGGAATCAGTAATGTCGCGCTTAACCCTAGTCCGAGTGCGACCAAAATTATTCCAAGAATGTCGAGCTTCAAACGGCTGTTTGTGCGTGGCTTTTTGGTAGGTGAACGACGTTGTGGTGATGTCGATGTTGATCTTCGTGGAGCGGGTTTTGGTATTGGCATTTAGGTTGTTGTATTGATTATAGTGTGAGCCGGTTCGAACGGTCAACCCGGGGTAGGATGCGTGCTATGAACAGAGAGTTTGTGCTTTGCGACACGCTTGATGCGGTTACACGAATGTCGTCGGATCTAATCCAACGGCTATGCGTGGAAGCCATCCTTGATCGTGGAAGCGCATCGCTGGCAATCAGTGGAGGTTCAACGCCGCAAGCACTATTTAAGCTATGGCAGGCGGAAACTTTCCCCGGACTCGCATCGGTAAAGGTTTTCATGTCCGATGAACGTCTGGTCCCGACAGCAAGCAATGATTCCAACCATGGAACAATGCTTAGGCTCTGGCCAGATGTGAGCTGCGGTCAGCTG
>JBEEMN010000102.1:0-5724 GCA_041192625.1 Armatimonadota bacterium | reverse complement strand
ATCCTGTGCAAAGACAGGTGCAATGCCAATACCAGCGAGCGTCACTGCGAGTGCGCCGATGGTCATCGTCATATTCTTCATATTTTTCCTCGAATACATCGCGTAATTGGAGTTACACAACGGGTTCCAGAACAGATGCATCGCGAACACTGACCACCCACAGGTAGTTTCCATGTTGCCTTCCGCAGGTATTGGCTGATGTCGCACAACGCTGTCGTTCAGTAACCAATGCATATGATAACCGAAAGTCGAATGAGTTTCAGAAAAAATAAAAATTTAAAACGAGACAACCACTACGTTTTTATTGCGTCACGTACGTTACACATTGGGATAGAACCCAACATCGTTACGAATACATGCACCTAACTATCCCCGAAACGGAAAGGTAAAGCGGGCATCGCGGAGCATGAATGAACGGCGGCTTGCCAACCCCTTTTTATTACCGAAGAATGCGTCCAGCCAGTGGTTAACAACATCCGGGTCGAGACAACCACTACGTTTTTATTGCGTTACGTCCGTTACACACTGGGCTAGAACCCAACATAGTTACGAATACAAGCACCTAACTATCCCCGCAACGGAAAGGTAAAGCGGGCATCGCGAAGCATGAAAGAACGGCGGCTTGCCAACCCCTTTTTATTACCGAGGAATGCGTCCAGCCAGTAATTGACCACATCCGGATCGAGATCACCTCCATCAGGACTCAATATCGCCAATTCGTAGGACCAAACCTTGGTGCGGTCATCGCACTCGAGAGTGAGCTCAAGCCACAGACCGTTGTGATACCGCCGATATCGTTCTCGATCAATCACCCCATACTTTTGTAGATCATAAAGTGTAAGCGGCTCATTGTTTGCCAATGTCCACATTTCCTGAACGATACGCATGTCGCGATCCGATGCACCAATCAACCGAGTAATCTCTCCGGGTTCAACCCTTGCAAAACATCTGGGACGAATAAGCCATCCTTACGAATCAGGACATCGTCAAACCAGATTTCACCCCCACCCCACTCAGGACGCTGGATTAAAACCATGTCCCAGTGGACACCTGAGCGGTTTCCATTCCCTGGAGATGCGTACGCATTACCTGGGGTGAAGTGCAGCGAGCCGGCAATCTTTTCATCGAACAAGACATCTCGCATTGGATTCAAAATGACTGGGTTGTACCCAATCGCAAATTCACCAATACGTCGTGCGCCCTCATCGGTGTCGAGGATCTCGTTCAACGACGCCGTATCCGACGATGTCGCACTAACAATAAGCCCATTCTTCAATTCAAGCCGGATGTCACTGAAGGGCTTACCAGCGTAAACGGTGGGTGCGTTATAGCTGATTACACCATTTGTGGAATCAAGCGTTGGACATGAGAAACACTCGCCATCGGGAACGTTGCGCTGCCCGAAGCTCATTCGTGCCCCAATGCCATGAATCGAAAAGGAAAGATCCGTACCAGGACCAAGGATTCTTACGCGGTCGGTCTTTGCCATCAAATCACGAAGCGGCTCGGCAGCCTTCGCCATCCGCCCATAATCCAATGTACATACATCAAAGTAAAAGTCTTCAAACGCATCTGTAGACATCCCAGCAGCCTGTGCGAAACTTGGATTTGGCCATCGCAGAGCGCACCACCGCGTGTGATTGACGCGGTAATCGGTTACAGGCTGCCCAAAAGCAGTCTGGTAAACACGCATTACATCCGACGGAATATCGGATGTCTCCAAGGTGTTGACGTTTCCACGGATACTTATATACGCGGCAACCGTCTGTAACTGTTCGATGGCAAGCTTGGCTTCAGCCTCCCAATACGCCTGATCGCCTGACAGAATAAGCTGACGAACCAATCGGGAGCTATGTGACATCAGTATTGGGTACGCCCCAACCGCACGAACAGCCTGTATCAGTACCGATACAAACGCATCCGGCACATCGGTAGTGTGAATCAGAACCCGTTCACCCTTTTTAAGCTCCGTCGAGTGGGAAACCAATAGATCGGCAAGTTTGGCGTAGCGTGTGTCTGACATGATTCTGGATATTACCCATATGACATTGCATCAGGCAATGCCGATATCTTCTGAACCTATTTTGCAAGTGTGGCAGGATAATTGCCATGGAAGGGGTAATATTACGCTTCGGTGATTGCTCATCGTTGCACGATTGAGCGCGCGTCTGTCACACAAGACATGCGCGAATCGATGAGACCGGGGGGAACATTCTTCATCGGATGTTCGTATAGATTTCACCATGCGGGATGTCCTGTTGCAACGGTGAAACCGTTTCAGCATAGTATTGGCTTTGATGGAGATGGAGAATGAGTAAGATGGAGCAGCAAGAACGCCAGGAAGCATTGGAGACCGGAGAGAAAATTGGATCCGAGACACTTGCATCCGGCGCAGCATCCACAGATCAGGAACCTGAAACCAAAGTTGATGTAGTTGCGGTAGTGCCAAAGCCTGTCGAATCTGAAGAAGAAGATGACATCACCAAGGACACCTACCGATCCTTTGAGAGCTTCCTCGCCGAACGTCGGGGGCCTACCGCGGCCACACTTCTTAATGCAGCACAAGAGTGCCAGCTAAGCAAATGGGTTAAAAGTGGCGAGCGGGAAGGTTCAAGTGAGTTTGCGCGACGCCGTGCACAGCTTGCGCGTGAAGAACTCGTCCGCTCTAACCTGCGATTGGTGACATCGATTGCAAAGAAGTACCAAAACCGCGGAATTGCCATGGAGGACCTCATTCAAGAGGGAACTCTGGGCTTGATTCACGCAGTTGATAAGTATGATCACCGCAAGGGATTCCGCTTCTCGACGTATGCCACCCACTGGATTCGCCAGGCTTTGGGGCGTGCAGTTGAAAACCAAGGTCGGACGATTCGCCTGCCATCTCACGCGATTGAATCACTTGGAAAAATCAAGCGTACTCGTGAAATGTTGGCAACGAAGCTGAACCGCCAGCCGACATCCGCAGAAATTGCAACCGAAATTAACCTTCCGGTGGATAAGGTCGACACATTGCTCGAGGCAGAAACGCCTGAGCCAATGTCGCTCGATGCGCCTGCGGGTGATTCTACAACGCGTCTGGGAGACTTGTTGCCAGCTGAAGATGCCACGCATCCAAGCAGCCGTGTATTCCGCCGCGCGTTGCGTGAGGAACTGGAACACGCACTATCGAGCCTGACGCCTCGTGAAAAGGAAGTGCTTGAGCTGCGGTACGGCCTCCACCCGGATGCCGAGGCACAAATGACACTGGAGCAAGTCGGCAGACAGCTGCAACTCTCCCGTGAGCGCGCCCGACAGATTGAGTCAGGCGCTCTTGCAAAACTGCGTAGGCAGGAGGTCGGTTCGCGTCTTCGCGATACCGTTTACACATGAACGCGCTACTAAGCTAGTAAAAGCCCCGATGTGCAATAGAGTACATTGGGGCTTTACTATTTAACACGGACCAAACATCTGAAACGAAAAGCCCCGGGTTGCGAAACGTTTCGACAACCCGGGGTACTCAAGCACGATGGTTACGACTTATGGCTTAGATGACCCCATACTTTGCTGGAAGTGCAGCACAGCTGGCCTTGACCAATGCCGATGAGCGGTTGACATTGTCCTGCTTTTCAGCGGTAAGTGGAAGCTCAAGAATTTTCTCAATACCACCCGCGCCGAGCACAACTGGAACTCCAAAGTAGATGCCCCTGACGCCATACTCACCTTCGCAAAGGGCTGCAACAGGCATCACGCGCTTCTTATCCAACAAAATGGACTCGACCATCGCAACCGTGGCTGCACTTGGCGCGTAGTATGCGCTTCCCTTTTCAAGGAGCTTGACAATCTCAGCACCGCCCTGTTTGGTTCGGTCGACAATCTCCTGAAGACGCTCTGGAGAGATGAACTCGGTTACAGGAATGCCTGACACAGTTGTGAAACGCGGTAGAGGCACCATTTCGTCACCGTGACCACCCATCAACATTGCATGAACATCTTCGACTGAACAGCCAATCTCACGTGCGATAAATGTCCGGTACCGGGCTGCATCAAGGACGCCACCCTGCCCCATAACACGCTCCTTGGGGAATCCACTGAGCTTGTGTGCAAGCGTCGTCATCGTGTCCATAGGGTTAGAAACAACAATCAAAAATGCATTCGGTGATGTTGCCTTAATCGCTTCGATGTTCTGTGCTGTGATATCAGCGTTGACTGCGACAAGATCCTCACGGGTCATTCCTGGCTTGCGCGGTGCACCACTGGTCAGAATAACCACATCGCTGTTGGCCGCATCCGCATAGTCGCTCGATCCCGTTATCGAGACATCGTAGCCCTCAACCGGTCCCGCTTGGGAAAGGTCAAGTGCTTTTCCTTTGGCGACTCCCTCAAAGATGTCGATCAAGACGACATCCGCAAGCTGCTTTGCAGCAATCCAGTGAGCACAGGTTGAACCAACAAACCCTGCACCAACAACCGTTACCTTTTTACGCATTTACATTCTCCTGTTACATCCACAATATATCGGAAGCAACATGTGTAAATTCTACCAGCCAGTAGGTGTATGGGCATTGCCAACCATCACGCTTGACGGTGATAATGAAACAGGTGTGGACAACGGTGTTCCCATGACCTTATTGGAGATGTTTCCATGATGTTTCAACTGCTTCGCACGACGTACCGGCATCCCCTGAGTAGCATTGGCTTGGCACTTTTACCAATTGCAGCGATTTCAATGTCGCTTGCCGCCGCACCGCCACCCAACAAGGTAACAGGCTCCTTCAAGGTTCCTACCTACAATCAGGATGTTCGTCCAATCCTTGCTGAAAACTGCTTCTCATGTCACGGCCCGGACAGCGCTTCCCGCAAGGCTGGGCTTCGCCTCGACCGCTTCGCCGATGCAACATTAAAGCGAGCAAGTGGCCAGGCAATCATCCCTGGAGACCCAGTTGCGTCCAATATCATGACGCGTATCCGGCTCCCGGAGACCAACCCACTCCACATGCCGCCCGCGGCTGGCCATAAGTCTCTGTCGCCAGCCAATATCGATACACTAACCCGCTGGATTGCAGGGGGTGCCAAGTACGAACAACACTGGTCTTATCTCCCGATTAAACGTCCAAAGCTCCCAACAGTTAAAAACACTAAATGGGTTCGCAATGAGATTGACCGATTTACGCTGGCTGCGATGGAAGCTCGTGGCCTTACGCCTGCTCCAGAAGCTGATCGCCGAACGCTCGCCCGCCGCGCGGCCTTTGACCTTACCGGTCTCCCACCGGACATCGTAGATGTCGAAGCGTTCGTTCGTGACAGCCGGCCGGATGCCTACGATCGCTACCTTAACAAACTCTTTGCATCTCCACGTTGGGGTGAACATCGGGGACGCTACTGGCTGGATGCGGCACGCTACGCCGATACCCACGGAATTCACTTTGATAACTATCGTGAAATTTGGGCGTATCGCGACTGGGTCATTAATGCATTCAATGACAACATGCCGTTTGACCAGTTCACGGTAGAACAGCTCGCCGGTGACCTACTGCCTCGTCCGACGCTGGATCAGCGGATTGCGACTGGATTTACACGCTGTAACATCACGACAAATGAAGGCGGCGCAATCGATGAAGAATATCTGGTGCTTTATGCACGCGACCGCACGGAGACAACTGCTCAGGTCTGGCTAGGCTCAACCCTAGGTTGTGCCGTTTGCCATGATCACAAGTTTGATCCTATTTCGACGCGTGATTTTTATGC
>JBEEMN010000101.1:0-5769 GCA_041192625.1 Armatimonadota bacterium | reverse complement strand
GTCAGCCATGCGCTCAATACGTTCGTTCTTACCATAGGCGGACACGTAGGTCTGGTGCTGCATGGCCGCGCCATGTTTGTGATGTCCAAGAATCGCATGTGCGAGCTCATGCGCAAGAACTTCCCGCCGATACAGAGGATGTAAGTCGCGACGCATCCGGATGGTGTGTGTTGATGGATCGATGCACGCATCTGCGCCAAACAACAACGCACTCGATGCTCCAACACTTTTGACCCGGAGATCGTAACACTCCAACAGTGTTTCAATCCGGTCACCCGAATGCGTGTCCCCCATTGATTCCCACAGCTGTAGCGCTTGCGATGCGTGTGCGCTCACCGCATCTAACATTTATGCTCCAACCAATGTCTACGGTCATCATCGCTGATGTCTTCGTCATCCAGCAACGCATCTTCAAATGTCTCCAACACGACCATCGGCTCTCCGTTCTCGGCATGGAAACGAATCCCAGCGGGAATAGCTGGAGGCAAGGCAACGTAGGTACGGAGATGTTCAATCGGTACGAGAAGGACATCAGATAATGTGTCAAAGAGGCGTTCTGGCAGGGATGTAACGTGCAGCAGTCGTAAGTCCAGTTTATGTATGACATCTTGTGGAAGTCGAAGTTGTCGGCCGAGTTCCGATAGGTCCATTCCGAGTGCTTCTGCCGATTCCCGGATCGACCAGGAACTAGATTTCATTGACTTAACAGCTGCACGCCCTTTACCTAACAAGGCATCGAATTCGTCGGATGTTGACCTGTCAAGTAGCCGGTTGACCTCACCATCGTGGACATCGGCCATCAAGTACATCCCGATCACGTTCTCAGCATCACGTTCACTTTTTGGGTTCACTGATTAGTCTCACTTTCAATGTGTCGCTCACGAATCCGAGTCAATATATTTCGCACCGTACGTCCGGTGCGCCCAAGCCTGCGGGCAATCGTGTCGACTGAGGCATCCGAGCTTTCCTCAGGCAGCTGCTCTACACATTTTAGGTACAGCACCATGCGCTCTTCTTCGGACAAACCCGCCATGATCGTACGCAGCATCGCAGTATCTTCGACTGACATTGCGTCATCGGATACTTCCGGAAGGTTATCCGCATCGAGGGATGTCGCATCCGATAGACTTCGACGCACCTTGGATTTCGTGCTAATGGTCTCGAATCTGTAGATCAGACACCGCAGGAACTGACATTCCCAAAACGAGATCTTGGAATCCTCAACAAGCAGGTGTTCCATGACGGCGGTAAGCGTCTCTTCAACGATTCTCTCAGATTCAACATTTGAATAGCCGAATTTCCGAACCTTTGCCCGCAAGACGAGATTGGAGACTGCGTACAAGCGAGCTGCAGCTTCATCATGCGCCTTTGAGATTCGCCTACAGCCGTGGCGGACTGCCCACACCAGCACTTCAAGAATGCCAGCAGGATAGTGTTGTCCAGGTGAGATGGATTGACATAGCATCAGAATCTCCCTTTCCCTCTCCGCAGGGCGTAATGCAGCCAGCTGCCTGACTCTGTCCTCGACATCCGGACGTCTGGTGTAGGTTCGCTTGCCATCGTTTGGGTGCTGCGCAAGTTCATCATTCATTGGCAATACTCTACTTTAAAGTCGCAATCCGGAAAGACTGAATTTACATGATTTCTTGGATGATGCGTGAAGGTACAAAGTCCGTTGCGTATCATAGAGACAATATGAAGCAGCTCAACCGACGTGATGCACTCAAGCTAGCAGGATTTACATCGCTTGCCTTTTCCATCGAGGCTATCGTTGCCGGATGCGGAGGCGGGACAACCTACAAGTTACCGGCATCGGCTCGCCTTCTTAGCACCGCGGGTGGTCAGAAGGTTGCCCAGCCAGGTTGGACGGTTCGTGTCGATCCCGATATACAACCTGCGAAGGAATGGACTGTTCTCATTTACATGAATGGTGCCAATGACCTTGAGACGTACGGCCTTCTAAACACGAATCAGCTTGAGCAATCCGGCTCTACAGAAGATATCAATTTTGCCATCCAATACAAGCGCTTTGCGGGACGGTACGACAACTCCGATGGTGACTGGGGAGATACGCGTAGGTTTTATGTTGACCGTGCTAACGACCCAACACAGATTGAAAGCACCCTGATAAGCCAACACAATGGGATCGACATGGGCGAAAAGTCCCGTCTGAGTGAGTTTATCCAGTGGGGCGTCACGACCTTCCCTGCGCGTCGGTACTGTCTGGTTCTATGGAATCACGGCGCTGGATGGCGCTCTGTAAAGTCCGTCAAAAAGGTAACCCGGGGTCTTTCCTATGATGATGTCACAGGTAACCACATCGATACGATCGACCTCCCTGGAGCAATGTCGCATCCAAGTGGACGGATGTGGGACTTGCTGGTGATGGACTGCTCTCTCATGCAGATGACGGAAGTCATATATGAGCTACGGAACAAGGCCGAGTACATTGTCGGATCACAAGAGAGCCCGCCAGGCGAAGGGCTACCGTACGACGCGTTTGCCCGGACGCTCGTGCGTACGCCAAGTATTCAGACGAAAGACCTTGCAGTTGACCTCGTCACCCAGACAATCAATCGCTATGGAACACTTAGCAATACAACGCAGTCAGTGATTGACACAAGTCAGGTTGCGCTGTTGTCCCAGTACTTAGATAACCTTGGAGTTGCTCTGCTATCGGCATCCGATACTTACGGAACAGCGATTTCAGACTCACGGGCTCTTGCAGAGAGCTATGCATATGCTGAAAACAAAGACCTTCTGGACTTTATAGACTTACTTACTGATAAAGATGCGCAAGGCAATTTTTATATCCCCGACCCGGATGTACAAGCCGCAGCAGTGGCTCTCCGCACTGCCGTGAAGGCCGTAATCGTCAAAAATGTAAATGGCGCGCAACACCCACGTTCGCAGGGACTTGCAATCTACCTCCCGACTCCAATACGATTCAAGACGATTGATATCGAGCAGGCAAATGGCTTTGGTCAACGCTACAAAGAGCTCGCACTTGCAAAAGCTGCTCCAAACTGGATGGCATTCCTCGAGAATGGTCCGCGCTAAGTCGGTCCAACTCAGTTATGGGTAATGTGGATCACTCTATCCACTACATTCTTAACGAGTGACTAGGACTTTTCAGAGTCGAACTGGAGCAGCCGTAAACCTAGAGTTCTGATGCGGTTTTGACAGTACCGTGACCGGCTTCGGCAGAGTAGTATCGATCCTGGAAGTAAAGCGAGTCTACGCGCGCCGGCTCCACCTGATTAATCACAACACCCAACAAGTCAATCTTTGTGCGCTCCAGCTGACGGCGGGCCTGCTGCTCAACACCGCGAGGCGTGTGACCAGCCTTTGCAACAATCAACGCAACATCCAGCTGTGAACCAAGGACAAGTGCATCTGCGAAAATGATTGGAGATGGTGCATCCACGATGACCATGTCAAATCGGGATTTCAACTCAACCAGAAGTCGTCCCATTGCGGCACCGGACAATAGCTCGCTCGCGAGTTTAACCGCAGGGCCCGCTGGCAGGACAAACAAGCCATCCTGCTCTGTTGGCTGCACAGCGGCATCCAGACCAAAGTTCCCAGTGAGGACAGAGGAAACACCTGCCGCCGGATTCGCACTAAACAGCATATGTAACATCGGACGCCGCAAGTCGGCATCCACCAGAACAACCTTACGGCCTGT
The DNA here is from genome assembly GCA_041192625.1 of Armatimonadota bacterium. GTDB lineage: Bacteria > Armatimonadota > Armatimonadia > Armatimonadales > Armatimonadaceae > CAIRTT01. The sequence continues at coordinate 2,081 of JBEEMN010000101.1, read as the reverse complement.
CTGCGCGAGTGCAATCGCCAGATTAGAAGCAACCGTGCTTGCACCATCCCCCGGGCGCGCACCAACAACCAGTAGTGTCTTGAAATGATGCGTTGCGAGTGAAAGCTGAATATCAGTTCGCAGTAGCCTAAACGCTTCAGCGACTCCGGAGAGCGGATCGTTGAGCACGACTTTGGCACCCTCGATAGGGTCGCCATGGTGGGCTGGAATGGATGCCAGAACATTCACTCCCATTTCCCGCTCCAGATCTCCTCCAGTACGAATGGTGTTATCCAGTCTCGACATCCCGATTGCAAGGAGCGCCGACACGACACTTGATAGCGCCAGGCCGTAGACGAGGACTTTCCAGCGGTTCACCGGATCAACCGGGAGCAAGTGTGCATGCGATTGCAGAGACATCACCGGAACAATTGTGGCCGATTCGGTCGCCGCAGCCGTAAGTTCCTGGTCGATTTTTCCCAGTCTCTCATCAATGACCTTGATTTGCCGATTGATGTTGTCAAACTTGCTTTGCAGCTGAGGTGCAAGACCCCACTGCCGCTCCATCTTGGCCCGATCCGCTATGACCTGGTCCAAACTTCGCTTGAGGTCGCCACGCTCTGCATCTGCATCCGCCAACTTAATTGCCAGTGCATCAAACCGATCACTCCATCGCGACATCGTCTGCGTCCGACGTTGTGCAGCATCCAGATCACGCTGTGCAGACAACAGATCGCTTTCAGCCTTGATGTATTCATCGCTGCGGACACCAAGATTACTCCGCTCGACGACAAGCATTGCGCTCTTTGCCAGCTGCAAACGTTGCTCAGCTGCGATCAAAACCGGGTTTTCCGATGACGATACCGTAACTTTTTCAACTGGCTTTACGCCACTGATTGCATTTCGGAACGAGTCTACTCTCTCGTTCATACCAGCAAGGCGCATCCGGAGACGCTGCTCTTCCTGTTCCAGTGCTTGATAGCGCACAAAGGTTTGGTCAGCGACCATGCCAATGCGACTGTTTAAGGCACCCGCAGATCGAAAGACAATCAGCGTGTTGTTAGCAACATCCAGCTGGCTTTGCAACAGTTTTCGTTGCTTGCCAAGGCGTGCTAGTCTTGCAGCGTTCGATTGTCGGGATGCACGGTCTGCATCGGACAATGCCGCAACGGACAACATGTTGACAGCCAACATTCCCTCAGCCGGCCGTGAAAAAGAACCTGTCAAACGAATGACAGGATCGAATTTACGATTTGCATCCGCTGAGTGAATCGCTTCACTCACACTGACCGCGATTCGTCTTCGCAGCTCGCTGACAATGGCAGAAACATCTCCAGTGATACCTGAATCAGCAAAGGTTCCCTGCGCATCCCGCGGACTGCTGATGATGTCGGCGACACGTTGATGCTCATCACGCAAAGAATTTTCGCTGTTTGTTTCCTTCAATTCTAGGTCTAAAGCAGCAAAGTATTGGGTTCGTTCCAGGATGTCAAGGACGCGTTGGGTTCGTTGCGACCTAGGAAGTGTCATTAACGTTGCTGCCGTGACAAACACGGAATCGCTTGACCGGATAGATTGATAGGCCGCAGAGACCTGATCCTCGAGGGGATTAACACTTGCGGGTAACGATGAACCCGATGCAGTTGCGGATGTTATCGAAAGGGTTGATTCGACAGGAACAATCGCGTTGATGCGTTGAAATTCAGTACCAACAAAGATGGCAGCGGCACAGACAAGCGTCAACAGCAAAACCCACCAACGCCGTGCGCGGAGAATTCTAAATGTCGACCAGAATGTCGTGTTCTGCGTCACTTTAAGCTGCCATTCCTGATTTTGTCATTACGCCCTGACCACGTGATGTTGACATGTACGGAGGAAAGAAATCCGCTGAGATTGCAGTTGCATCCGGATTAGCCATAACCACAGCATACTCAATGAAGTTCTGTAGCTCACGAATGTTTCCCGGGAAGGAGTGGTTATTCAGCGCATCCTCAGCATCTTTAGTGAATCCATCTGCAAAGGAACGACCATTCTCAGAAGCGATTCGCTCCAAAAATGCATTCGCCAATAACATCACATCGGCACCACGCTCACGCAGAGCT
>JBEEMN010000100.1:0-5779 GCA_041192625.1 Armatimonadota bacterium | reverse complement strand
CAGCCCCCGCGTTAGGAGGGCAGCTTTTGTGTTGTCTCCGAAGGAAAGGCCATCTGAGATGCCGGCCGCCACAGCCAGAACATTTTTCACCGCTCCGCCGACTTCAACGCCGATGCAATCCGTGGATGCATACACGCGGAAGCGTTCCGTGCAGAACCAGCGCTGGACAGCTGCTGCCGTGTCGACATCGTGGCACGCCGCCACCGCCGCTGCCGGGATATCCTGTGCGACTTCTGTCGCGAGGTTTGGCCCACTGAGGACGACGCTACGACCGGTCCAGCCGGCGCGCTCCATCACAGCGGATGGCAAAAGCAGGCTATCAACCTTAATGCCCTTGCTGACGATGACGGCAACTGGCCCGATGTGTGGTCCGAGGTTGCCATTTAGGAGCTTGACAACCTGAGTGGTCATTTGACTAAGTGCGCCAGCAGGAACCGCGAAGACAATGCCATCCACATTGTCAATCGCAGCAGTCAGGTCTGCGACAATCTCAATGGTCTCCGGAAGCGGACATCCAGCAAGGTACTGGCGGTTTTCACGATGTTCCTGCAGGCGCTCCACTTGATCCGGTGAGCGGTCCCAGAGGCGTACAGAAACACCCGCGCGTGCGAGGAGCAATGCGAGCGCTGTGCCCCAGCTTCCGGCACCAAGAACTACAACGGTTTCCTGCATTGTGACCAACCCTAATCCCAGCGGATGAGCGGAAGCTCAATCGGTGATTCGGCCCTTTCGCGGCTTGGGTCCATCCGGAATCTTGCCCCGGTTGGCCCGGCAAGGGACCACGCCAGCTGTCCCGTCCAGCGGTACCAGCCATTTCCTGTTGAAACAAGCGACCCGACATCCGAGCGGACCGCATCGGCACCCAGATTGCCATCGGTTTCAATTCCGATGATGACCGAAACCGTAACATCCTCAGCGCCAATCGAATTGCCCAGATGGACATCCACCGCTGCCTCCAGCAAACCAATTTCGCGCTCTGTCAGGCGGCCATTGACCAGTTTGACATCCGGCCATGCGGCGCGAACCCGGTTCTTCCAATCTAGAAATGCCCGACCTTCGGCGCCATTGTCAGCGATCAGGCTGAGATACCGCTGGCCATTTGGAATATACGCGCGCTGTGTGTATTCACGGACCATCCGTTCAGTGGAAAAGTGCGGGCCAAGCACCGCAATGCTCTCCCGGACCATCTTCAACCAAGCCTCTGGAATTCCATCGGGTCCGCGGTCATAGAACATCGGGACAATGTCACGCTCAAGCAACGCATAGAGGTCTTCGGCCTCGCGGCGGTCGGCCAGCTCGTGGTCATCCGGCATGTCGCCCACACCAATCGAAAACCCGAGGTCCGGGTGATACGCTTCGGCCCACCAGCCATCTAGGACGGAACAGTGCAGCGCACCATTGATGACAGCCTTCATGCCACTGGTCCCGGATGCTTCCATCGGGCGGCGAGGCGTATTGAGCCAAATGTCCACGCCTTGTACAAGATAGCGGGCCATTTCGAGGTCATAGTCCTCGAGGAAGACGACTTTTCCACGGACACCGGGCTCTTGGGTGAAGCGGACGATTTCCTGGAGGATGCGTTTACCGTTGTCATCCTTTGGATGTGATTTACCCGCAAACACGATCTGAACTGGGTTGGGTCCGGCGAGGAGACGCTTGATGCGGTCACGGTCGCGCAGGATGAGATCGCCACGCTTGTAGGTGGCGAAGCGTCGCGCAAACCCGATGGTCAGGACATCCGGGTCGAGCGCGTGGCGTGCGGCTGCGATGTCATCCGCTTCCCGGCGCATCGCACGTTTCGTCAGGCGTGTTCGCGTCCAGTCGACAAGACGGCGACGGGTCGCATTGCGGACACGCCATATTTCGCCAAGATCAAGCCGATGTAAGCCTGCCGGGTCATTGAACGCATCCACGGAGTTCCATAGCGCCAGCATTTCCTCCGAGAGGAAGGTGCGGGTGTGGATGCCATTTGTAACGCTGGTGATGGGAATTTCATCCACGGGATGTTCCGGCCAACCAGGCCGTGCCATTTCACGCGACACGACGCCGTGGAGCTCTGCGACAGCATTGACAAAGCCAGCATTCCGGATGGCGAACACCGCCATGTTAAAACGCTCATCCGTTTCGCTTGGGTGATGTCCACGACCGCGCACATAGTTGAGGTCAAAACCCGCCTGGCCAGCGGCATCCGCGAGGTAATGGTCGAAGAGCGAGCGTGGGAAGACATCAAATCCCGCGGGAACTGGCGTGTGGGTCGTAAAGACATTTCCAGCCTTGGAGATGGTTGCAGAGAGATCAGATGGCCATTGATGCTCTTGAACACCCTGGCGAATACGCTCGAGGGCCAGAAACGCGCTGTGCCCTTCATTCATATGGCAGACGGTCGGGCGAAGCCCAAGGACATCGAGGGCGCGGAGGCCACCAACGCCTAGGAGGAGCTCCTGCTGGATGCGGGTTTCCTGATTGCCACCGTAGAGGTTGCCGGCAATCCACTTGTCGGACTCATTGTTTTCAGGAACAAAGGTGTCGAGGAGAACGAGCTGCATTCGGCCGACATCGGCAATCCAGACCCGGCACCGCACGCTGCGATACGGGAGGGTCACATCGATGGTGTGGCCGGTGTCACGCAACGGAAGGTCCTCTGGATGTACGGGCGGGTAGTTTTCAACCTGCCAGCCATTGTTATCGATGTCTTGGCGGAAGTAGCCTTTACGGTAGAGGAAGCCGACGGCGGTGAGCGGGATGCCGAGGTCACTGGATGCTTTGCAGTGATCACCAGACAGTACGCCTAGTCCTCCGCTGTAAATGGGCAAACATTCAGCAATACCAAACTCAGCCGAGAAATAGGCGATGCGATAGTCATCTGGGATACCGGATGGCTTATTTGTATCCCACCAGGTTTCACCGGAAAGATAGGTTTCCAGTGCTGCTGCAGCCGTATCCAAGCGTTTCAGAAAGGATGTATCAGCGGCAAGTTCCTGCCAGCGCACGGCCGGCGTGGTTCGCAGGAGGCGCACCGGGTTGTGACCACTCTCCGCCCACGCAGCGTGTCCACCAATACGCTCCCATACGGCGCGCACCGCTGGGTTCCACGACCAATAAAGGTTGTTAGCCAGCTTCGGGAGAGCGCTCAGGCGCTCAGGAAGACGGAGTGGGATTGCGACACGTGTGGATGTGGAAAGCATGTAGCAAGTATATCTGCCAACATTTCATGGGTTTAGCTGATTGCCACGAAAAAAGCCATACCGATCATGGTATGGCTTTTCAAAAGTTCGTTCATCGACGCTGTAAGACTAGTCGTCCCAGGGGCTTTTGGTGTTTAGCAGGATGATTGGCGAACCAAAGGCCATGAACCATCCAGACATAATGCCAAGGCTCTCCTGCCACGAATGGCTGACAGCCCAGTCTGCACGGCTGCAAAAGAAGCAAAGGGCAATACCGGCCAACGTACCACACCACATCATTAGTGCGCGCAGCGGCCAAGGAATTCGTTCCAGCAATCCAATCATGACATTCTCCGTTTACAGTAAACCCCCCGGACACAGGGTTTGTCAATTCTCAGCGACATAGAATCCGCCATTTGACGGCTACAACTTTAGCCCATTGCTAAGGAGTGACCGTCAAGATCACCGTCTTAGATGTTGCTCCAGTCGTCGCCATCAACGTCACCCCAGTGCTTACGGGCACAATGCTAGTCGGGATGGAAAAGCCTACCGTCTTTGTGCCTGCAGGAACGACAATCGTTGCGGGCAACGAAACACTCGCATCCGAGCTCGTAAGCGTCACCACCACGCCACCGGCCGGAGCCATCCCGGAAATATTGATGCGGCCAGCAATGGTTTTGCCACCTTGCACGGTTGAGGTGGACAGAAGGAAGACTGTCACGACCGGAGCCAACACTCGAACGGTACCCACTTTACTCACCGCTCCGGTCGCCGCCGTGATGCTTACATTTGCATCCGCAACCACAGCAACCGTCGTTACCGGAAAGGACACATTGGTGGCGCCAGCTGGCACGACAACCGATGCTGAAACCATCGCGATACTCGGCGCAGCACTCACCAAGGAAACGGCTGTGCCACCATCCGGTGCCGGCCCCGTCAATGTAACCTTACCTGTCATCGAGGAACCGCCAGCCGCACTCGCAGGACTGAAGGACACAGCCAGAATAGATGCCGGCTTTATCGTCATCGTAAATGTCTTGAACGCCCCATTCAGACTGGCCTTCCAAGGGACAACAGTCTCAACGGAGACCACAGGCAGCGTTGCAGAAAAGGTTGCCGAGTCAAGCCCGGCATTTATGAGGACGGTCGCAGGTGCGATGATTCCAGCAAGGCCATTCGTGATGTTGACGATACACCCGCCATCCGGCGCTTTGCCCGTGAGCTTTATCGTTCCGGTAATGGTCGTACCGCCCACGGGGGAGCCACTTGGAAACCCGATCGACAACACGCGCGGGGCTAAAACCCTAAGCGTTCCGACAACGGATAGTGCACCAGTAGTGCCGGTTACGACCACATTTGTATCGACTCCCGTCACGAGCGTCGATGCTGTGAAGACCGCAGTGGTCGCATTTGCTGGGACTGTTACTGTGGCAGGAACGCTGACAAGTGGGTTCGCACTCATTAATGTCACAACCATCCCGCCAACCGGCGCCGGTGATTGCAATGTGACCACCCCTGGGGTCGATAAGCCTCCCGTAACACTTGATGGCGCAAAGGTCACCGACCGGATGACAGGCGCGGCAATCACTAGCGTGCCAGACTTTGTAACGCCGTTTACAGCAGCACGAATCGATGCGCTGACATTAGAAACCACTGGCCTCGTGGTAACGGTAACCGATGCCTTTGTCGCTCCAGCTGGGATTGTCACAGTCGCCGGGAGAGTGGCATCTGGGATGGATGTGCTCAGGTCGACCACGACGCCACCGACTGGCGCAGGCGTCTCGATCGTAACCGTTGCAACGGATGATCTCCCACCGGCAACCGATGCAGGCGAGAGCGTCACAGACACTGGGGCTGGCCCGCGTACGGTCAGCGATGTCGTAACCGTCACGCCATTGTTGGTCGCGCTCAACGTCGCTGTCGCATTGCTTTGGATTGATGTCGTTGCAACGCTGAACGTTGCTGTCGATGCCCCAGCCGCAACCGTCACGCTTACCGGAACCGTTGCCGCAGCCAGGTTGGATGAAAGATCAACGATGCGTCCACCCGTAGGAGCCGGGCCGGAGAGCGTCACCGTGCCGGTCGCAGTGTTCCCACCAAGAACCGATGCCGGCGAAACCGTCACGCTCGCCGCAACCGGAGCGACCACTGTAAGTGTGACCGATTTGCTAACCGTGCCCAGCGTTGCAGTGATAGCAACATCCGTGTTGGTTGCAACCGCGGATGAAACCGCATCCACATTTACGCTAGTTGCGCCTGCAGGAACGGTGGCCTGTAACGGCAGGCTGACGATCGCGGAGCTTGCACTCGATAGGGTTACTGTCGTCCCACCCGTCGGCGCCGCGCCATCGAGCTGAACACGCACCGATATCGTGGAGCCTCCCGTGAGAACTGTCCTTGATGGCACCAACGATGACAATGCCGCAGCCTTAACAACGACACCTGCCGTCTTAGACACGGCACCGAGGGTGGCAGTCGCCGTAACGCTGACATCCGACGCGACAACACCCGATGTAACCAGAACATCACCGGATGTCGCGCCAGCAGCAATCGAAATGCTCGCCGGGACTGGGAGTGCATTGGTGTCTGTGGATGTCAATGCAACGGAAGTCCCC
>JBEEMN010000099.1:0-5793 GCA_041192625.1 Armatimonadota bacterium | reverse complement strand
TTTTCCTATGACTATGTGCGTATCAACGCGGAGTACACAACCTGATGAGTGAAGTAAACCTTTTGACCAGTGGTATGGACACCGCACAAACGCTGATTCAGGCGTTGCCGTACATCCGGACCTTTGCCGGCAAAACTGTTGTCGTCAAGTATGGTGGCAACGCGATGATTGATGATGAGGTTAAGGTCTCGGTGATGCGGGATTTGGTGCTGATGCGCCTCGTCGGAATTAATCCGATCCTCGTGCACGGGGGCGGGCCAGAAATCAATCAGCAGCTAAGCCGAGTCGGGATTGATTCAACATTTGTCTCAGGACGCCGCGTTACAGATGCCGCGACCATGGAAGTGGTTGAAATGGTGCTCAGTGGCAAGGCTAACAAAGCGATTGTCTCGATGCTTTGCCGCGAGGGGGCTCCGGCGGTTGGCTTATCCGGCAAGGATGCAAATCTCTTTATCGCAGAGCGGGACACCGACCACGGCGATATTGGATTCGTTGGCAAAATCACCCACGTGAACCCCGAAATCATCACCACACTTGTCGCCGCAGGGTACATCCCGGTTGTGTCCACCATCGCGGTCGGCACCGATGGCCAAGCCTACAACGTAAATGCCGACACAGCAGCGAGTGCGCTTGCGATTGCGCTGCAGGCTGAGAAGTTCATCTTGATGACCGATGTTCCTGGAGTGTTCAGCCGCTTCCCGGATCCGGATTCATTGCTGAGTGAGCTGACCACATCCGAGGCGCGGGAACTGATTTCAAGCGGCGTGGTGGGCGCTGGGATGATTCCGAAGCTTGAGGCGTGTATTGCCGCTGTGGAGGATGGAGTTCCACGCGCACACATTTTGGATGGCCGTGCGGCTCATTCGCTCCTTGTTGAGCTGTTCACCGCGCAGGGCGTTGGGACGATGGTTCGCTAGGACGAAGCTGTGCTACGTATCGAAATGGCGGATTTGTCGGACATCCCGGTAATCGCAAGCCGCATTTACAGGACGACCCGGTCTGCTTTTTATGAGTACGCATCGGATGTCCCGCCGCCTGGTGCAATGATCGATACCCCAAGGGATGTTGAAGAGGACTTGAATGCCGGATCGCAGGCGCTTCTTGCAGTGCTCGGGGATTCCGGGAGAGTTGCTGGCGTGGTTCGGTGGCGGATTACGAAGGGACAGCTACACTTTCATCGGCTTGCGGTTATTCCGTCTGAAAGGCGGAAAGGAGTCGCATCGGCGCTGCTAAAGGCACTCATTACTGAGGCTGACAGGCAACACTGTACGAGTATCGCCTGCGATGTTCGTATCGGGGTGTCACGGAATGTGGCGCTCTACGAGAAGTTTGGGTTTGCGCATACAGGCGACCGGATTGTTTCGCGCGGCGGATTTACGGTTCGCCTCGGGGTGATGAGCCTGCCGCTTAACATGGACACGACAGAGTTTGGAAAGGGTAAGTGAAATGACGACAGAAACCGTAATGGATTTGGATCACAAATATGCAATGACAACGTACAAGCGTAATCCGCTTGAAGTTGTCCGTGCTGAAGGTGTGCGTCTGTATGATCCAACCGGCCGGGATGTCATCGACTTTCTCGCAGGCGTAGCTGTTTGCGCCGTAGGACACAGCCATCCAAGGTACATCGCAGCCCTCACAGAGCAGCTGCAACGCGTCGTGCATGTATCCAACCTTGTCTACAACGCTCCTGCAGCAAAGCTCGCCGAACGCCTCTGTACCCTTTCGGGCATGGACCGGGTCTTCTTCACCAACTCTGGTGCGGAAGCCAACGAAGCGGCCATCAAGCTTGCCCGGAAACGGGGAACCGCGATTGCTGCTGGGAAGACACAAATCGTGAGCGCCCTCGCAAGCTTCCATGGCAGAACGATTGCGACCGTGACGGCTGGTGGACAACCCAAGTACTCAGAACCCTTTGGCCCTCTGCCGGGAGGATCTGTCCACGTTCCATTCAATGATTGTGATGCTCTTACAGCCGCTGTAAATGAGCACACGGCCGCAATCTTCCTCGAGCCCATTCAGGGTGAAGGCGGGATAAACGTCGCCGACGATGCCTATCTCATCCACGCACGGGCTCTTGCGGATGCGCACAATGCGCTGCTGATTCTCGATGAGGTACAGACTGGTGTTGGGAGGACGGGAACGCTTTGGGGCTGGCAGCACAGTGGCGTCAAACCGGATGTGATGACACTCGCGAAGGGCCTCGGCGGCGGCTTCCCGGTTGGAGCCTGTCTTGCAGTTGGTGATGCTGCACGCGTCTTTGTCCCTGGGGATCATGGATCAACCTATGCAGGCAACCCGATGGCGGCCACGGCTGCCCTCGCAGTTCTTGACATCATTGGCGCAGAAGGCCTGCTCGCAAATGCGCAGATTATCGGTGCGCTCCTGCAAGAGCGCATCGCACACCTTGCGCTGGAATTTCCCGAGTGGATCGGCGCGAGTCGTGGCCGTGGACTGATGATTGGTGTCAATGTTCCTAATGGTCATGCACGCGAAATTGTCGGAGCCGCGCTATCAAACGGACTCCTGATGAATGCAACCAGCGAACACACGCTGCGCATGGTTCCGCCCCTTGTCCTGACCGAATCGGATGTCTGTGATGCCATGGACCGCCTCAAAGCAGCTCTTCAACAGCTTTCTGGGACATCTATTACGGCCATTCGGGGTGCGGTTAGCACAGCCATTTCTGTCGAGCCAGGCTTTCTCGCTGGGCGTGACCTCTTGGGAATCGATGACTTTTCATCTAGGGAATGCCATCAAATACTTGCCCTGGCAAAGCGGGTTAAAGCTGGACAAATCAGCAATACAGCCACGGGCAAAGTGGGGGCGTTGCTTTTTGAAAAGCCATCCCTTCGAACCAAGGTTTCCTTTCTTGGCGCGCTGGCTAAGCTCGGCGCATCCGGGATGTACCTCGGCAAGGATGAAGTTGGACTTGGCAAGCGTGAATCTGTCGAGGATGTTGGCCGCGTGCTGACCCGTATGGTTGATGTCCTCATCGTGCGTACATTTGACCCGGTGATACTGAAGGGCCTTGCAGATAGCTGCACGATTCCGGTGATTAATGCACTTGATGATGCAGAACATCCTTGTCAGGCATTTGCGGACTTTCTGACGATGCAAGAGCACCTCGGGAACATCACGGGGAAGACACTGACCTACATCGGGGATGGAAACAATGTCGCGGCATCCCTGATGCTTCTCGCGCCAAAGCTTGGCGTGCATTTCCGCATCGCTTGCCCAGATGGCTACGTTCCTGATCCTCAAGTTTGGGCCCGTGCAGCTGAGCTAGCAGCTGAGCATGGAACCAAAATGGAGCGCTTCAGCGTACCTAGTGAAGCAGCAGCAGGCGCGGATGCTATCTACACGGATGTCTGGACATCGATGGGGCAGGAAGAAGAACATGCGCGGCGGATGGCGGCCTTTACTGGTTACACAGTGACAGCTGAAATCATGCAGCATGCTGCACCGGGGGCAATCGCTTTGCACTGTCTTCCGGCGCACCGTGGGGATGAGATTGCAGACGACGTGATGGAAGGGCCGTGGAGCCGTGTCTTTGCGCAGGCGGAAAATCGCTTGCATGCACAACAGGCAATCCTAGCGGCAGTTCTTTAGGAGAGAGTTATGCAAACGCGTAAGAACGATTTGATGCAGCTTGGAGTGATGTTGATTGCGGCGGCACTAGCCGTGTTTGCAGCGCTATGGCTTGGCAAAGTACTTTACGGTCTGGCAAATGTTGCCTTAGTGATTGGCGTTATCTTGGTGGTTATCGGATTCTTCCGCAAACGCTAAGCTCTGCCAGATGTTTTGGTGGATGGGGGATCAGCCCTACCTATCCACCAACTTCTTTGTAAATGTGAGTAATAAACCATCATCTACGGTGACCTGCTCGCCATACCCGGGCGTTTTTCCTTCGGCGAATAATCCCGCTCCCGTCGGGATATACCCACGTTTTACGTACATCCGCTGCGCGGCGCCATAGTCGGCTGTCAACCCCACAGCGATGCCCACGATGGGCTTCACACTTCTTGCTTCCCGTTCAACTGCATCCATTAGCATGCTACCTAACCCACGATTCCTGAACGCAGGTAGTACGTTAAAATCGGCAATCTCAGGCGCGCCAATCGCTTCGAATTCTCCGTGATGCGATACAAACAGCAACGTTACGTAGCCCGCAAACACACCATCCACGCGAGCAACCAGCACCAGACGTTCGTTTTTAGCTTGTTCATCCAGATAAGCCCAATATTGGGATGCCGGTTTGTTCCATCCAAGTACGGCAAACGCAGCCGCAATTTCCGGAATGTCGACATCGGTTAAACGGGCAATCGAAATCATGCACGATTCTACCAACTGCGTTTGGTAGCACTCGCTTTACTCTCATCGACCCGCCCAAGCGATACAATGCCCCCGGCATGACTAGCGGCAAGATACTTCTTTCGCTCCCCATCGGCGACAAGGTGGGACTCGCATTTTCTGGTGGTCTGGACACATCCGCGGCAATCGCGTGGATGCGTGACAAAGGCGCAATCCCGTTTGCTTACACGGCAAACCTCGGCCAACCAGATGAAAAAGACTACGACGACATCACGCGTCGGGCAATGGAATACGGAGCCGAGCAAGCGCGTCTTGTTGACTGCCGTGAACCACTCGTTGCTGAAGGCCTTGCTGCACTGATTTGTGGAGCATTCCATATCGAATCAGGGGGCAAGAAGTACTACAACACGACGCCGATTGGCCGTGCGGTTACCGGTACGGTTCTGGTCCAAGCAATGCGTGCCGATGGCGTTGAAGTATGGGGAGATGGCTCCACTTACAAAGGCAACGATATCGAGCGCTTTTATCGCTACGGACTCATGGCCAATCCTTCCCTTCGCATTTATAAGCCTTGGTTGGATGAGACATTTGTCAATGAGCTCGGTGGTCGTAAGGAAATGTCTGAATGGCTGACATCCCATGGATATCCATACCGTGATAGCGCCGACAAAGCCTACTCGACGGACTCGAACATTTGGGGTGCGACGCACGAAGCCAAAGACCTGGAATTTCTCCAAAATGGCTTGAACATTGTTGAGCCGATCATGGGTGTGAAGTTCTGGGATGCATCCGTGGATGTCCCTGCTGAAACAGTTTCGATCACATTTGTTGAAGGCTTCCCGACGGAAATCAACGGCAAGACATTTGGAAGCGCTGTTGATTTGGTGGAAGAGGCTAACCGTATCGGTGGCCGCCACGGTATCGGAACATGTGACCAGATCGAGAATCGTATTATCGAGGCGAAGAGCCGCGGAATCTACGAAGCTCCTGGAATGGCATTGCTTCATGCAGCCTATGAGCGCCTCGTCGCGGCCATTCACAATGAGTCCACGATTGATAACTACCGAACGCTTGGACGAAAGCTCGGACGCTTGCTCTACGAAGGGCGCTGGTTTGACCCGCAGGCCCTGATGCTCCGCGACACCATCACAAAGTGGATTGGCCGCGCGGTGACCGGAACGGTCGTCCTTGAGCTGCGCCGCGGTGATGACTACTCCATTCTGGATACAACCGGCCCTGAGCTGACCTATCAGCCAGAGCGCCTCAGTATGGAAAAGGTTGAGGATGCACCATTTAGCCCGCTGGACCGTATCGGTCAGCTGCAAATGCGTAACCTTGACATCGCAGATTCACGGCAAAAGTTAGCCGTATATTCCCAACTGGGGGCGTTGCCAGCCGATGGCATCCGGGCACTGCTCGGCGATCAGGAAAGTGGACAGTCATGAGTGCAAATAAGTCAGGTGGATCAGCCCCGGAAGT
>JBEEMN010000098.1:0-5851 GCA_041192625.1 Armatimonadota bacterium | reverse complement strand
GCGGAGCAGTTTTTGACGTTGCTTCGGCGCTACAACCCAGATGTTGTGCTTGAGGTTGCGATTGGGCTTGAGACAGTGCACCCGGAGCTGTTAAAGCGCTTGAACAAGCGTGTGACGACGGCGGATTTTGTGGCGGCAGCAGAGTGGCTGCGCATGCGGGGGATGGCCTTGAGATCGTTTGTCCTTCTTCGCCCACCATTTCTGACAGAAGATGAAGGTCTGGAGTGGGCCAAACGAACCATCGATGTCGCAATAGACAACGGAGCCACGTTTACGGCCCTGATTCCCGTCCGAGGCGGTAATGGCGCCATGGATGCTCTTCGCGCCGCGGGAGACTGGGCTCCGCCAAGCCTAACAAGTCTTGAAGCTGGGCTACGCTACGGACTTACTATTGCTGATCGAAAAGCGCATCAACGCGTGACAGCAGATGTCTGGGACATTTCTCTCTTCTCCGATGCCGGTGTTGCCGACAGTGCAGCGATTATCGAGCGTGTAAACCAGATGAATCTACATCAGAAAGTAAGCTAAGTCAGTGGAATCATCTGAACTGATTGATAACGCCAAATCGACGGATGAATGTCGTTACTCAAGGAGCGTTACGATGCCCCATACCGCCCCCGCTTAAGAAACGGGAAAAATCCTACGCTGGGGAACTACCGTCATTGGGTCCGCTGTTTATAGAAAACATCAACCGCACAGTTGGATTCAGCAACAGGGTCAATGTTTGTTCATGGCATTTATCTATCGAAGCCCCTACGCACTGCCGCGGATACTGCATCCAGATTGCTCAGCTGCCAATCAATCGTTTGCAATGTATCGTGGAGGACTTCGGCGTGATCAGGGAACATCCGACGCTGGAGAATCCCATCCAAAATACTTTGGTTGTAACTCGCTTCCAAGACATTGTAGGCAAGCATAGCTCCGGGCAACGCTTCAATCTCATCTTGATCGAGCTTTGTAACCTTGATGTAACCCGCAAGAAACGCCTCAACGCAATCCGTTCTGATCGTAGGGGAAGCACCTTGGCACCAACGGAATCGAAGTCGGCGCGACAGATATTTGGCAACATCCCAAATGCGCGGTGCATTTGGAAGATGATCAAAGTCAATAAATCCGATACCTCTACCGTGAGCTAGATGCAGGACATTGCCCGGAGTGAAGTCTCCGTGAACAATCTGCAGAGGCAATTTGCTGAGAAGCTCGAGGATCTCATCCCGGACCGCTTCAAACCTACCAAGCAGGTCATCCGGCACGCGCAACTCACCAGTGATGCCTCCTTTGATGTCCTCAGTGTACGATGCAAGAGGCTGTGAATAACGCGACATCGCTTGGTGCAAATGTGCTGTCGCAATGCCAATCTCAGACTCGTGATGAGGGATCTCATTAGCAGGCAGGTGCACATGTTGAAGAGCGCGCATGAGCACAAACGAATCGTCTATCGGTCCTGCCGTAACAGCACCATCATCGGTCAACAGGAAAGCCGGTACGCGCACACCTTCTTCCAACAAGTGGACGAGCATTCGATACTCGCTTAGGACTGGCAGGTTACGCCATGGCCCAAGTCTCTTGAGATAGTAGCGTTCGCCGTACACAGACTGAACTCGCCACAGCTCGCGTAAATCATCGACGACATCTAGCGTTGGATTCTCACCGACAAGCGTCTGCCAATCGGCCAACTGCTTCAGTAACTGGGATTTCTCCAAAGCCATTTACGTATCCCTCGACTAACATGTCCGCCTCTGTGAGCGCATCTCTAAGTGGAAACTTTCGCACATCTACGGATGGTGCTATTTAGGCTTATTCGCGCTACAACGGCACCCCGCTTTGATGAATATGCGCATGCTACTCATGATGATAGTCTATGTCTGTTCTTAATCTGTTACGTTTGGTGGCTCACTTCGATGGTCAAAAAAGCAAGGTCCGCTCCTTTCGCCATTTCACCAGCGCTTTCAGGGTGAACGAACATTTTCTGAGCCTTCTGGTAGGATACTTTCCGTTTCGTGAGCGGCCGCTTACATTGCGTTCACTTGTCGAAGGTGTAATGTAATGAGGACCAAATATTTGGGCGAGGGTGAAGGATAGAGACATGCAGACTGTACTACCGCTGCACGAGGCGACATTTGGCGAGTACACATTTAGCACAGAGCCATCCCGTATCGATACCGACTGGGCAGTCGAAGCGTTGCTGGCAACGTATTGGGGAAATCACCGCACCGCAGACATGATCCGCACCAGCTTTGAGCACTCGCTGGTGTGCGGGCTCTACAAAGGCAATCGGCAGGTCGGCCTAACCCGCATCATCACAGATTATGCGACGTTTGCGTATCTATGCGATGTCTATATCGACCCGGCGGAGCGTGGAAACAAGGTTGGAACGTGGATGGTCGACCAGACGCTTGATTTGCCACATATGCCCAAGCTGCGCCGCTGGGTGCTGTTCACACTGGATGCCCAGGATCTTTACCGCAAGTTTGGCTTTGAAAATCCGGCTTATCCAGAACGCGTGATGGAGCGCCACGACACGTAATAAATTACCCGTGTGACGTATGTTCACCACGTAACAACGTCATGCAAAAATGTGCGAAATCGCCACCTTACAGGATTATTACAGGCTAATTTACACTTAATTTACACTTACGTTTCCTGCCAGTTTACGGACATTCCCCCTAGACTTGCATTCGTAATGATTGCTAACATCCGTCCGCTACACCTCGTCCCACATGCGGGTTCTGCGATGCCTTTGCAGAGCAGCCAACATGGTGTTACTGACAACCTGCACCACGAGAGTCGTTCCACGATCTCCGAGACCAAACCGGTTCGAACGCCGGATTGTGTTGTCGTCTGTCTGGCATACGCATCGGAGCGCGGTGAGATTGTCTCGCTCAAGCCTCTGGAGCTGCGGGGGCCAGGGCTTGTCCTGATGGCAACGTACGACAAGCCAAAGGAGCTCAGGATGCTCAGGTACACCAGTCAACCATCGGACAGCATAAAACCATCTTTTGCCGAGAACCTGTTCCAGCTACTGTTGCTGATGTAATCGCATCACCGCTTGGCAACACCGCAGTGCACTAGTGGCCTCGACTCCACAGCTCCACCGCGACAAGTAACCGTAAGTCGTGGTTGCCCACTTGTGTGCGCTTACGCCCACCCAACGGTGACCCAGCGGTTCTGGTGTACCAATCGTCCTCTGGCTCGTGTTCACGTAATCGTTCCACCGTGCTGTCGCTTGGTGGAGCATGTGGCCAATCCTAAGAATCAACTACCAAGCTTTCAGCAAAGTACCCTTACACAATTGCATATGTACAGGGTACTGTAGCGCGTGGGGATGTTCGCAAACCCACGCCTACGAACAAGGCTAATCGCCTTGAAATGTCACCCATCGGCACAAGAATCATAATTCTTAACCGATTACGTACCCCTGTAATCGGGGACCAACTATTGTAGAATGACTCATTAAGATTTACTGGCCCCCTTTCCTTGTAGATGCAACAATCGACGATCAGCATATATGGACCATTCCAAGCTCTTGATTCCAATGGAAATCGGGTAGAGCTTGCGTCGACCAAAGCACGACATATATTCACTGCGTTGATTCTTTCCTATCCTGAACCCGTTCAACGTGAATCTCTTTCCAGAACGATTTGGCCGGACAGCTCGGATGAGAGCCGTAAAGTTCGTGTCCGTCAGGAAGTTGGCATCCTTCGCGAGTTCACATCCCAGCTGGGCCACGATGAGATGCTGGTGGTTGACAAGGGATATCTTGCCCTCAAGGTCGAAGGCATCTTCATCGACTGCATTGAGAGCCGCCGATTATATGATGCATACGCATCCACGCTGCTCCTAGAAGACCGTCTTCAAAACCTGACCGCACAGATTGAGCTCCTTGGACGAGGGCAAATCGCCCCGGATGCGCAAACCTTGTTTGATACTGAGCGTAAGCGCAAGGATTCCCGCCTCACAACAATGCGCATCGAGCTGACAAAGCTTTACATCGATGCCGGGCGTCTCCCTGAAGCCAGAAGAATTCTGGATGCTGTTCTGGATTTACATCCGGATAACGAAGTCGCGAAAGCGCTCAATGCACGCCTCCTGGAAGCTCCGGTACGGATTCAATCTGCGAAACCTGTTACATCAACACCAGTCAGCCCACAGCAACCACGAAAGTCGCTCCTGGAGTGGTTCAAGACTGCCGACTGGAAAGTGCGGTTAGCAGTTGCCGCAGCGACCTTTGCCGTTCTGCTGTCATTTTTCTTTCCAAGTAAGGTCCCGCTGGTCTCCGCTCCAAAAACACTGGTCAAAACACCGCCCATCAGCGAAATCATTGGCTACCAACACACTCCTGGCCCCGGCGAGCTAAATGACTCTGAGTTCCTCGGAGTGAGCCGCAGCCCCGATGGTCTTGTGGCTGTAGCCGGCATCGTAAAGACCAAAACAGAAGATGTCGACGGATTGGTCACCCTTCTCGGTAATGACATGAAGCCCCGTTGGATCCGCCGGGTTAGCAGTGCTAGCCACGATGCGGACCGTCTTGAGGCCGTTCAATTCGATGCCGCCAAAAACGTTTTTGCTGCGGGCGAGACATATTCGATTAAGCAGCCCAAGAATGCGGAAGGCTGGTATGGATCAGTAGTCTCCTATGATGTGAACGGAAAGCTCCGCTTTCAAGCCACAACACGTAGGAAAATCATCCATGGCTCAGAAGTCAAGCGGGTCATCGTTGCGGATGAGCGTGGAGGTGCGTGGTACTGCAGCTCTACCGCAGAAAATAGCAAGGAACAGATTTTCGCTACGCACTTTGACAGCACAGGGCACATCATTAGTGACATTGTCATCAGTGGTATCCAAGCGAAAGTCATCGCTTTCAGCCGCCACACACAGGATGAGTACTGTGTCATTGCAAATGCAAAGTCATCCGCCACATCCGCTGCCAACGACTGGTTTATGGCAACCTTCACAAACGATGGACGCATTCTTTGGACATCTAAAATCGATGGTCCAGGCAAAGCAGATGACTTCATCACAAGTGAAAGTCTCGCGACTGAAGCAGAGTATCATTACGTCGCGGGCTTGATGACATCCGCAAAGTCCCCAACTGATGTCCCTCAGCTTGTCCCAACACTTGCGACCGTTAACGTACACACTGGCGCGATTGGACGACAGATTTCCCTTACCAGTGACATCCCCAATCCTTACGTCACACTCAACGAACTCTCCAAAAAGGGAGAACTTCAACTAACAGTGCATGAATCATCGATTGATTCACGCCAACCAATCTCGCTCAATGTCTTGGATGCCGTGACGGGTGCCATAAAACACTCAGAAAAAGTGACCCTCCCGGATGGTCAATATCTGACACATGTCCGTCGCTTCGTATCAAATCCGAAAACGGGCACACTTCAGCTCATTACTAATACCGCTCGGGATGTCGGTACAAATGCATCCCAAGGAATCGTTGTCTCCACCATTAAGCCTTCTGGTGAAATGACACATTCGATCTACAAAAATGTCGATCGTGTCACACTGAATGTCTTTGAGCAAACCGTTGGTGTTGGACAAGTCGATATGGGCGGTCGCTGGGCTGGCACTGTCTTCTACATTCCGTATCCTGACTAACGCGGCGTCGAACCTGTCTTCAGAATCATTGCCCCTATTATCCGGTCAAGGCTGTTCGATACCTCTGCTCCCGCGGCATTGGCTACAGCCGCAAATGCCCGTCCCGTGTTTGGTGCAATCCACATAACGGCGAACCAGAAGGTATTCGATCCCGCATGCGTTAGCGCTGGCCCCGCCGCCCAAGAGCGCTTGGTGACAATCCAACCACCCGCATAGCCGCCATCCACAGAACTAAACT
>JBEEMN010000097.1:0-5885 GCA_041192625.1 Armatimonadota bacterium | reverse complement strand
TTGCTTATCTTGCCAAACCTGACGGTGCATCTGATGTGCTTTCAAATGGTCCATGGGTGATGGGCTATGGTTCGATCAGCCAGACACTTGACCGTGTCACAGATTTCAAAAAGCTGACAACATTCGTGAATGGTACATACCAAGCGGGAACCATCATTCCCGACAAAGACCTTGGGTGGGTGCTACTCACCAAAGATGGTGGGCACCCGGGTTCAAAGGATGTGATGAGCATCCGGCGCTTCATTGCCCCATTGACCGGAACGTACCGAATCGCCGGAGTGATTTCCCATGGGAATGCACAAGGGGATGGGATCGTAGCACGGGTCGTCTCCTCGAAAAAGGGCACACTCGGCCAGTGGACAGTTTATAACACCGCTGTAACGCCAAAGCTGGATGACATCCTCCTTACAAAGGGTGAGCAGCTTGACTTCGTCGTTGACTGTGGAGCATCCCCGGACTTTGATGGCTATGCGTGGGCACCATCCCTCAAGTTGATGGATACGGGTCTACCGAAGGGACAGAAGCGCAGTTGGGTGACATCCGAGGCCTTTTCGGACGTTGCAGGACCGAAGCCACTGACCCGTTTAGAGCAGTTTGTGCACGCACTCATGATGTCGAACGAGTTTGTAACGATCGACTGATGAATTCCTGAGACTCTTATGAACAAAAATTCCAAATATAATCATCAGCAAGATTTCGCAGATGTCTTTCTATCGAGGCGTGATTTGCTTAGCCGCATGGGAAATGGCTTTGCGGGGATGTCATTGGCATCAATTCTTGCGCAAGAGGCCAACGCACAGGAAGCACGAAAGGCTGTAAAGAAGCTACAGCCAGCGCCAACACCTCAGCGGTCTGGTAACCCTCTCATCGCCAAAGCCCCTCCACTTCCAGCCAAGGCAAAGCGCGTCATTTTCCTATTCATGAATGGTGGCCCAAGCCATGTTGACACCTGGGACCCAAAGCCTCAGTTAACGGCATATGCCGGTAAGACCCTCCCTATCGCCAATCTGGCTACCGAACGCAAAACTGGCGTTGGCTTGGCATCTCCTTTCAAGTTCAAACGCTTCGGACAATCCGGACTTGAAGTCAGTGAACTCTTCGAAAAGACGGCCCAATTTGCAGATGAGATGTGTGTTATTCGGTCAATGCACGCGGATGTTCCCAATCACGAGCCATCGTTGCTTCTGATGAACTGTGGCGAGGCACGTCAGGTTCGCCCGAGCTTTGGTAGCTGGACGCTGTATGGACTAGGCACAGAAAACCAAAACCTTCCTGGATTTATCGCAATGTGTCCTGGTGGTTACCCTATTCAGGAAACGCAGAACTGGCAAGCAGGCTTCCTTCCTGGAATCTTTGCCGGCACCTACATCGACCCAAATCATCGGGAAATCGAGAAGATTGTCGAACATATCAGAAATCGCAATACAACCCCTAGCCAACAAAGGGAACAGCTCGATGTCCTCCGTTCACTCAATAAAAATCACTCATCGTCAAGAGGCTTTGACCAACAGCTCGAGTCACGTATTCAGAGCTTTGAACTGGGCTTTCGTATGCAGACAGAGGCCTCCGATGCATTTGATACGGACAATGAGTCTGAAGCCACACGTGAGCGTTACGGTAAGGGAAATTTTGCCCGTGCTTGTTTGATTGGCAGGAGGCTTGCTGAGCGTGGCGTTCGCTTCGTACAGATTTACACAGGCGAGGGTCAGCCTTGGGATCTTCATGATGACCTTGAAGCTGGGATGCGAAGGCTCTGTGGAGAGGCCGACCGCGGTATCAGCGCGCTTCTGCAGGACTTGAAGGAACGCGGGATGCTTGAGGAGACGCTGGTCATTTGGGGCGGTGAGTTTGGCAGGACGCCCGCCGTAGAGCTTCCAACCCCGGGTGCCAACGCTGGAAAGATGAACGGGCGCGATCACAACCACTGGGGATTTACGTATTGGATGGCCGGTGGCGGAGTGAAAAAGGGCACTGTTTATGGAGCAACCGATGAATTTGGCTTCAAGGCAGTCGAAAAGCCCGTGCATGTTCATGACTTCCATGCGACAGTGATGCGGCTGCTTGGGTTTGACCACACGCAGCTCACATATCGCTATGCTGGCCGGGACTTCCGTTTGACAGATGTCCATGGCAACGTTATTTCGGATTTGATTGCTTAGTATGCAGGATGAATTGCCCGACGAACCGATGTCACCGTGGGACCTACCTGAAACGGTAGTGGTTTTCCAATTTCCTTGGGAAAGTCCAGTGACGATCGGAAGTTTTGAACAAGAAGTCGTTTTGATGTGCGAAACGATGTCGATAGCCGACAGCCTAAAAACAGAGGTTGAGGCCCAATTTGCGCATGGTGAATCGCTCACATGTGTGGAAGTTCAACGAGTCTCGCTCGTGGAGCGCTACGCAGGTGGACTGTTCTGGGATGAATCCGGTGAGGTTCACCCGACATCCTTTACGCGGCTCCCTGAGCTCGGGGCCGACCGAGAACTCCCCGCGGAACCCTATGCCCTTTTTACATGGGGCGGTGGCATTGATCGCTCACGGGATGAACATCTCGAAGGCGAATATGTGGTCCATCAAGCCGATGACAACTCGATTTGGGTGCTATTTTTCGAAGATCTGGATGCGGCCGAGAAGGTTCTGATGGAATACATCGAGGCAACAGACAGACAAGCGGAGATTCGGCGGACCCGTGCGGTGTCGTTGGATTCCGGACAAAATGTCCGATTTTATGCCGCTGATGGTACTTGGCAGGATTTGCTAAGGGACGATTATCTGGGTCGAATATCACCCAACTAAACCTAGTGTCCCATAAATGCAGTGATCGCGATGTTCGGTCATGAAAACCCTAGTTAGCCTCTAAACTCAACACAGACCATTGACGTTAGGCTTCTTGCGAACACCTAACGTCAACCATGTCCGTGGCCCTTACGAGCAGTCTCCCAGACTAAGGCTTGTAGGTACCTGTCTCGCTGACCTTGTCGCACTCTGCAACACTAGGAATAGGACGCCCCATCATCGTGTAGATTTGCTCGATCTGCGTCTTACCTGCAGTGGCTTGCTCGTTGCCCTTATCGGCCTTGATAGCATTCCGGTAGTCCGACAGCGCAGCACGGTACTTCACACGCTGACCAGCTTTTGCATCCTCGTTGGTACGATAATCGCCACGAACCGCATAGGCAGCTGCGAGTTTCTTCTTGTCACCGGATGCCTTCGCATCGGCGATAGCTTTGTCCATCTCTGGAGTTGGAGACAATGGAGCATATGCATCGCCATCACCTGCTGGTGCCTGTGGTGTTCCAGCGACAGCAGCCGGGGCGGTAGCTTCAGGAGCCTTTGTTTCAGCTTCTGGAGCAGCCTTCTTGCCAGGGCCATCTTGTGCACATCCAAACGTAACGAATGCTGCCAATACAGCAAAGGAATATGTCAGTGACTTTGTCATGCCCAAGTTTACCTTGTGGAAGGGGCCATTTTCGCGTGATATAGTCTCTCTTCGTGGAGTGAT
Source organism: Armatimonadota bacterium (assembly GCA_041192625.1). Lineage (GTDB taxonomy): Bacteria > Armatimonadota > Armatimonadia > Armatimonadales > Armatimonadaceae > CAIRTT01. The sequence continues at coordinate 2,383 of JBEEMN010000097.1, read as the reverse complement.
GTCCGAGTTGGTCGAAGGAGCACGATTGGAAATCGTGTAGGCGGGTAACCGTCTCGTGGGTTCGAATCCCACTCGCTCCGTTCCCTTTACAGGCGAATGAAATTACGCAATTACCCAAAGTGGCGTCGTCCTCTGGTGGTACTGATTATCGTTCCCGTCGTGGTCGTCGCACTGACGACTGCTTTGTACTACGGCAACTTACACAGGTTGTCGGCAGTCGATCGAATCACCGACCTCGACGCAATCAATGTTGCGGAACAGTCGCGAGTTCTAGTCTTTGCTCCCCACTGCGATGATGAAACGCTTGGTGTCGGTGGCCTGATGAAAACTCTGAAGGACGCCAAGACGCCTGTAAGAACAGTTTTCTTCACGAACGGTGATGGATTTCGCATCGCAGCCCAATTTCACCTCAAGAAATTGAATCTTGACCCAGCAGACTACTTGGCATTTGGTGAAGCAAGGCAAAGAGAAGCGCTCGCTTCGGCAACACTTTTGGGGCAATCGGCAAGCGATGTCAGATTTCTCGGATACCCGGATCAGGGGTTGCTCGCGATGCTGGTAGCGCCGGGGCAAAATCCAGCTGCGTTCAGACCCACAACGACAAAGTCAGATAGCGTTCCGTACATCAGCTCAGCAGCATCAGGGCTGCCACATGTACGCGAGAGTGTTATCTCAAGTGTGCAAAAACAGCTTGCAGACTTCAAGCCAACCGATGTTTATGTGACACATCCCTTGGATGACCACAGCGACCATGCGGCATCCCCGGTCTATGTTCAGCTAGCCATTGACCGCGGGGTCAAAAAAGGTGATTTCCCACGCCCGCGGGTCCACTGGTATCTCATCCATCGAGGTGATTGGCCGCTTCCGCAGGGTGACCACCCCGACCGGTGGCTGGTTCCACCACCGGCGATTGCAGAGTGTGGCAATCAATGGCAGTCGCTCTCACTGTCACAAAACGTTTTCCAGGCAAAACGTGCCGCGCTACATGCATATTCTTCTCAGATTAGTGTGATGCAGCGAATGTTACTGAGTTTTTTAAGAAAAAACGAAATCGTAACGTCTGGAGAAGCGCCTGCAATAGATGATCAAGGCTCGATTGAACCTGTCGGTGACAATGTCGCCCGTTTTGCAAACCCAAGTGCTGACATTGCGAGACTCCACGCTGAGATTGTTGGTCCAAATTTGGTAGTGCGAACAACGATGGCTGGACCGTGCAGCCCGGCCATCGATGCCTTCCTGACAGTCGTAACATCCGATGAAAAACGCTCGAATGCTTATCGAATAAAGCTGCCACGCCCTCAACTGTTGGAAACCCAACAGGAAATAGCGACGACCGTTGCTCTAAGTAAGCTGGGAATTGACGTATCTACCGTCACTGTTTCCATCGGAGTCTCGACGTATGCTGCTGAAGGTCTCCTCATAGATCGTTCGGCATTTCACTTTGTGAAGCTTCCAAGCACAAGTGTCCAAAATGCACGGCATTCTGATGCAGAATCGCGATAACGCCGACAATCAGGATTCAGATGACAACAGACCGCCGGAGACGCTGGAAACCAAACTTTTCTGGACGCTTCATGATGAGGCGCGCAGGAGAGAAAGAAAGCGTTATCCTTGGAACAATCTGTGCCACGGACATGCTATCGACATTGTTCTGGGTGATGTCCGGACAGGCGCAAGAGGCAAACCCAATGCTTGGGTGGACCTTTAAGGGGCATCCAATCGTCTTTGTTGTTATCAAGTGCCTTGCTTGCATACCAGCTCTCATCCTCGCACCTAGACTTGCACAATCACAACGAACATTTACGGAATGGTTGTTACGCATAGTCATTGTTTCGTACATCGCTTTGTACTTTGGCTTTGCGAAATTCTGATCACTCCTGAATCCTCGGTTTATAGTGTTTGATTGGCAGGTGATGTACCTGTAGGTTCTTCACCATGCAGGACTAGAGGGTGATTATGGAGAATTTCCATCTAGGTCTAAAGGAGGCCACAGATGGCAAGAAACGGCAAAACCGGCATCGGCATTATCGGATTTGGCGGCATCGCACAAGGTGCCCACATGGGAAATTACCTAAAGCAGGCAGATACCTGCGAGGTTATTGCGATCGCGGATGTCGCAGAGGAACGTCGTGCACAGGCGAAGGATAAGTTCGCTGTCGAGCATATTCTAGAGGATTACCACAAGCTCCTCGCGATGCCTGAGATTGATGCAGTCTCTGTTTGTACGCCCAACGGTTGGCACAAGCAGATCACAATCGATGCGCTCCGTGCTGGCAAGCACGTTCTTTGTGAAAAGCCAATGGCGATGAACGCATCCGAGTGCCTTGAGATGATCAGTGTATCTAAGGAAACCGGTAACAAGCTGCAAATCGGCTACAACATG
>JBEEMN010000096.1:0-5908 GCA_041192625.1 Armatimonadota bacterium | reverse complement strand
TAAATGCTTTGGTGGCTTTGCCATCTAGTTTGGTGATTTCGAAGGGATTGATGAATTATGGATAAGGCAAAGGCACTTGAAGTTGCGACTGCGCAGCTGGAGAAGCAGTTTGGCAAGGGAATACTTGTTCGTATGGGAGAGCGTTCTACGGAACCGATCGAAGTGATTCCTACGGGTTCCCTTGCGCTTGATTTGGCTCTTGGTGTGGGTGGAATTCCACGTGGTCGTATCACTGAGATTTACGGTGCGGAATCATCTGGTAAGACAACGATTGCGATGCAAATTGTTGCAGAGGCGCAGAAGCAAGGTGGGATTGCAGCGTATGTCGATGTTGAGCATGCGGTTGATCCTGTTTATGCAAAGTCCATCGGGGTAGATATCGACAACCTGTTGATTTCCCAACCGACGACTGGTGAAGAGGCGCTTGAGGTTGTTGATGCGTTGATTCGCTCCAATGCCGTTGCGGTGGTGGTGCTTGACTCAGTTGCAGCTCTGGTTCCCAAGGCTGAAATTGAGGGTGAGATGGGCGATTCCCACGTTGGCTTGCAGGCTCGTCTGATGAGTCAGGCGCTCCGAAAGATCACGGGTTCTCTGAGTAAGACGAATACATCTGCGATTTTTATCAACCAGCTGCGTGAGAAGATTGGTGTGATGTTTGGAAACCCTGAGACGCAGCCTGGTGGCCGTGCACTGAAGTATTACTCATCCGTCCGTCTCGATGTCCGCCGCATTGAAACTCTCAAGATTGGCACTGACATGGTCGGTATCCGCACCCGTGTGAAGGTTGTCAAGAACAAGGTTGCTCCGCCGTTCAAGCAGGCAGAATTCGACATCATGTTCGGTCAGGGAATTTCCCGTGCAGGTTCACTCATTGATATCGGAACTGAGCTGGGTGCCATCACCAAGGCCGGTGCGTTCTACTCCTACAAGGGTGACCGTCTGGGACAAGGCCGTGAGAATGTCCGAAAGTATCTGCAGGAGCATCCTGAGATCATGGATGCCATCGATTCTGAAATCCGTAACTCCGGCAAGGCAGATGAAGTGTTGACATTGGGTACAGCTGTCGAAGACTAAGCCTGTTACGGTCGGTAGATATTAGAGGCGGTGGGGTGTCCGGGAGGCTTTCTCCGGAATGCTCGGCCGCTTCTTCGATTTAAGCTTTGAGAGTGCGTCTTTCAATGCCTGTGATGGTGTCCTAGCGGTGAATGACCAGTGATTCATATCTACCGATGTGCACAATGTCAGAAATCAACAAAGCGGCTGCACTCCTAAACATAAGCACAACCGGCTCTCGTCATTCAGTCCAACTAGTTAGCGATGATACTTCCCGTGGGCTAGCTCGTAGCTATCAATCTTCCCTGCGTGCTGCAGCGACAAGCCGATGTCAGTTTAAACAACAAAGTGGCCGCGCCTCCCTTTGGATGCACAGCCACCTGTCAAAAAATCTAACCAATAGAAGTAAGTAACGCTAGCTCGTAGCTATCAATCTTCCCTGCGTGCTGCAGCGATAACCCGATGTCAGTTTAAACAACAAAGTGGCCGTGCCTCCCCTCGGATGCATAGCCACCTGTTAAAAATTATCAGTAATAGAAGCAAGAAACCTTACTTCCCGTGGGCTAGCTCGTAGCTATCAATCTTCTCTTCGTGCTGCAGCGATAACCCGATTTCAGTTTAAACAACAAAGTGGCCGTGCCTCCCTTTGGATTCACAGCCACCTGTCAAAAATTCTCACCAATAGAAGTAAGAAACCTTACTTCCCGTTGGCTAGCTCATAGGAATCGATTTTGTCCTCATGCTGCAGCGATAACCCGATGTCATCCAAGCCATTCCAGAGGCAGTGCTTACGGAATGGATCGACGTCAAACGATGCTGTAAAGCCATCCGGACCTGCGACCGTTTGCGTTTCCAAGTCAACCGTTACCTTGGATCCTGGCGTTGCCTTTAGAATAGCGAGAAGGGTCTCAACTTCATCCTCGGTCAGGATGACAGGAAGGATGCCATTTTTGTAGCAGTTGTTGTTGAAGATGTCGGCATAGCTCGGAGCAATCAATGCACGGAAACCATAGTCAAGCAGGGACCATGGGGCATGCTCACGGCTGGATCCACATCCAAAGTTCTTGTTCGCCACCAGAATCTCAGCACCAGCCAAGCTCGGCGAATTCAGCTCAAACTCAGGATTCGGCGTAGTGCCATCCGCAAGATAGCGCCAGTCGAAGAAGAGGAATTGACCAAAGCCAGTACGCTCGATGCGCTTTAGGAATTGCTTCGGAATAATCTGGTCGGTGTCCACATTGACGCGGTCGAGTGGAGCGGCAATCGATGTGACGGAATGAAACGGAGTCATGGGTAAATAATAACGCCCGGATGGAACGCATGCACCAAATGTTCGACTCGTTACGATGGCGGCATCGGATTATTAACAAATCCCGCGCTCCAAGTCCCACCGAGGTGCGATTTGGACTTATGACAAGCTGGAATCGGTAAACGTCACGTTGTTACCTTCTTTTGCGAAGCGCTGATGCATGACTTCAATAGCTTCTGGGTTTGCATCCACCAAAATCGCATCCCGGCCGTAGGCGAGACAGCTCGCGCCAAGCGTCCCGCTACCGGCGAAAAAGTCGGCGCACAGCGCGCCAGGTGCCGTGTGTACCGTTACGATGCGGTCGATAATCGTACGCGGTTTTTGCGTAGGGTAGCCTGTCTTCTCTTTGCCTGTCGGACTGACGATGGTATTCCACCAGACATCCGTGGGGATTTTCCCCCGTGCGGCTTTTTCTGCACCGACGAGGTTGGGGGCCATGTACGGGATTCGGTCACTGGCATCCAAATCAAATGTGTACTTTTCCGGGTCGCGTGTATACCAGAGGATGTTGTCATGCTTTGGTGCCCATTTTCGGGTCGGCCGCCCACCATAGTCGTACGACCAAATAATCTCGTTTTGAAAACAGCTCCGCCCGAAAACTTGATCACACATCACCTTGGCGTAGTGCACTTCACGGTAGTCCAAGTGTAGGAAAAAGCTGCCATTGGGTGCCAAAATGTCTCGCATCAGCTCAATACGCTCACGCAAGTAGGCAATAAAGTCATCCCCAAAGCTGTCATCATAGGATGCGCTCTCGATGGTTTCCGTGCGATAGCGACGCCCGGCAAAGCCAGTTCGATCGCCGGATTCATCTGCGATGCTGCGCATCCGCTGGCGATGTTGAACCTTCCCGGTGTTGAAGGGGGGATCGATGTAAATAAGGTCAATGGGGTTGCCGTTGTACGCTTTAAGGAATGCAAGGTTATCCGAGTTATGGATGCTGATCGTACTCAATTGCCAACCTTCTTCAGTGTGGGGAGTGGATTCCCATTCGCCTTCCAGAATGCCAGTACCTCGGCGAGGAGCGCATCCCGGATGCTGGGTTCCGCAGCAGAAAGCTCCTGCCGCTCTCCAGAGTCGTTCTTCATATAGTAGAGCTCTACGGCTCGGTTTCCAGGGACATTGGATGCACCACCATCCAAGAGCCACTCTTCATGGTACACAAACAGCTTGTATTCACCTTTTCGCATCACGGTAACGGGACGCGTGCGGAAAATCGGATCTCGACCTCTTAGTACAGGTGTATCCAGATACCCGGGAAAGTGCCAGAAAATCGCACGTTCATCTTTCAGGTCACTGCCATCAAATGTTGGAACAAGCGATGTTCCATCGAGTTTCCAGTCGGAATTTACCTTGGCGTTTACCACTTCACACAGGGTAGGAAAGATGTCGACCAGCGTGACTGGAGAATAACATGTGGCGTTCGCTTTGGTGTGTCCTGGCCAGTCGATGATGAGTGGGACGCGGATGCCACCTTCGTAGTAGGCTCCCTTGTTTCCACGGAGGGGCTCCTGGGATGACTGCTGCGTTGCGCCATTGTCGGATGTAAAGATTACGACAGTTTCTCGTCCCCGCGGAAGGGCACGGATTTGCTTAATGAGAGAGCCAACGGCATCATCAAAGTCTGCCAGACACGCTGCATATTTCAGTTTCTGCCCCATCAAGCCGGTCTTTTGCAGGCGTTCCAATGTCGCGGTTCGCGCTTCAAGGGGCGTGTGAATACCGTGGTACATCACGGCGGCAAACCAGGGTGTATCTTTGCGTTCCGTCACCCAAGTCGTGACATCCGCGTTGGTGGTGACCATCGCCTTCGGGTCCGTGGAGGCGGTCAGAGCGGTTCGTTCGGAGACCTTTCGACTCGCGATGGCATCCCGGTACACGGAGAAGCCCTGTTGGGTAGGCGATGCGCCATCGGGTCCCCCGAGGTGCCATTTGCCAAAGAGAGCGGTTTCGTATCCCGCGGACCGAATGGCTTTCGCGATGGTAGGGGCCGCTGGGGCAAGTCCACTCTTATTGGGAACCGGTTCAAGGCGCATTTCATCCACAGGTCCACGCTTGGTGCTGTCGACGGCGTAAACACCGTGGCGGGCTGTGTACTGACCACGCATCAGGGATGCACGGCTGGGCTGGCAGTTTGCGGCGGCGGCATAGGCTTGCGTAAACACAACACCTGCTTTGGCAAGCGCATCGATGTTGGGTGTCTTGAATGCGCCATCGTTGTAGCCAACATCTTTCCAGCCAAGGTCATCCGCGACAATCAGCAAAATGTTGGGTCTATCTGCCGCGCGTAGTGGGCTTGCTCCAAAACTGAAACCTAACAGGATGCATAGGAACTTTAGGATGGAAGAGATTTTCACTTTGCATACCCTGCAGAGAATTGGTCATCCGCGACAATCAGCAAAATGTTCGGTCTGTCCGCGACGTTGGCTCGGCTCATTGAAAGCGAAACGCAGATCATGGCACACAATGCCATAAAGACATCCCTTGTTTTCCCCTCTAAAAACTCATTCATCAAGGCTGTTTGCCAGCTCGAAGCTGCGCCAGCATCCCCTTCATTCGGGCAAGAACATCCGGGTTAGCCGTTGCAACATTACGGTCCTCATGTGGATCCGCATCCAAATCGTAAAGCTGATCGGCATCCAAATTGCCCGTCTCAGTCCCCGTCAACGGTAGATAAGCCTGTCCCTTGCCGGCCGGGATGAACTTCCATTTCTCCCATCGCAAGGCCAAGCGCCCTGCATGCTCAACGATATGGTTCCGCTTGCTAGTCCCCATCCCGCGCAGCGCAGGACTGACATCAAGACCATCTAGTGAAACTTGCCCTGTTTCGCCGCCTAGAAGATGGTCAAAGCTCGTAAGCATGTCCACCAGGCTTATCATGGCAGTGGACACTCTACCGGCGTTTGGCTTACGTGCATCCCCAAGATTCGACTGCTGGCCTTTGGGCCAGCGAACGAGAAATGGAACACGCGTCCCGCCCTCAAACAGGCTGTACTTCCCACCGCGCAGTGGTCCTGCCGGCTTATGGTCACCGAGTAGCGCAACCGCCTGGTCCTGATAGCCATCATCCACGACCGGGCCGTTGTCGCTGGTAAACACGACGATTGTATTATCAGCCAGACCATTCTTATCCAGCGCTTTCAGGATCGCGCCGACCTGCGCATCGAGCTGGAGAATCGCATCCCCACGCGGGCCCATCCCCGATTTGCCCACAAACCGTTTATGTGGCACACGCGGCACATGAATATCGTGCGTCCCAACATAGAGGAAGAACGGCTTGCGTTTGTTGTTGTTGATGAAGGCTGTCGTTTCCCGGATGATGGTGTCGGCGATGTCTTCATCCACCCAGAGGGCTTTTTTGCCACCGGTCATCCAGCCGATACGCCCGATGCCATTGACGATCGTCATATCGTGTCCATGGGAGTGCTTTTGTTTGAGGAGCTCGGGGTTTTCCCGTCCGGTTGGCCAGTCCCCGATGCGTTGTTTGTAGTCCACTTGAATCGGGTCAGCTGGGTCGAGGCCGATGACATCCCCGTTCTTGACCCA
>JBEEMN010000095.1:0-6371 GCA_041192625.1 Armatimonadota bacterium | reverse complement strand
CTGCAGTATCTGTAGCACTCAACAACCCGACTGGCGTGACCATCGGCCATTTGTTGACGTTTATGCTCGTCATCAACAATGCCAGTCCATGTTTCGATAAATGTTGCTTCTACGAGAGCCTCGAGGACGAGAAAATCGTCAGGCCGCGCACGCTCGACGTGAACCAACTAAAAATTCTGCCCGAGCGAGACATAGGTCTGCAATCGACTGCCCAATGCAAAGTCAAGACGAATGGGTCCAAACGGCGTTGCAAAGCGTAGTCCGGCACCGACACCGGTTTTGAGGTCTCTCCCCTCGATTGACCTACCTCTGGATGCTCCACCATAATCAACGAAAAGCGCGCCAGTTACGTTCTCTGAGACGGGGACCCGCAGCTCGGCAGTTTGCAGAAACATCGATGAGCCCCGAAGAGAATAGAGATCATAGCCACGCATCAGGTCAAAAAGTCTAATTCAGACTTAGAAAAGGAGGTCGTGCCTCCAAAGCCCGTCGAAGCGTGTTCTGTAGTAATTCGCCAATTCTTTCCAGACTGCGGGTTCGTTGCGTTATCTCGTGAATCCCCACCAACTTGAAATTTCAGGGCACTAACTGTTCCAACACTACTGGCGAGCTCCGCTGGTGATGCTCCCAAGTTAGATGGTGCTGCCAACATACTTACATCGTCGTAACGGTAACCTAGCCAAAAGTCATTTTGACCAATACGACGCCCGATGCGTGCATTTCCACCTTTACGCTGTTCATAGTTCCGGAGTGTCTCTACATTGTTTGAAAAGGTTGGAAGAAACAACGTGTTCTGATCATAAACTGAGACGTCAAATCCTGGAGACTTTTTATTGCCAACCGGATGTTGAAGACTGAGGGAGAACGCTTGGCGGGCAGGTTGTTGAACAAAGTTACCCAATGCATCCAGTGTCAAAAAAGACCAACGCTGCCAGTTAAGCTGCGCTTGGTCGAGGGAACCAAACAGATTGTTTTCCGTAAGGGATACAAAACCCGTAAAGCCCGTGAAGTCGCCGTATCCGACGGTAGCCGCAATGTTCCCCGTCTGAGTATCTTTTAACGTGACCTTGATATCGACCGTACCAAGCTCTCCGGTTTCATCATCGCTTACGACCGGTGCTATCTGTACATCGGCGAACGCGCCTAACCTAGCAAGGCGTCCACGATCGGATTCGCTTGTTGGAAGATGGTACGGACTTCCGACTTTGAGGTCAAGAAACCGAGTGACGCGATTGAGATTTGTCTTCTTGCTACCAACAAAGACAAAGCTACGAATCTTTCCTTCGACAACGGTAATCGTCCACCGATCACCCTGTTGTTCAACATCGGTGACAACGGCTAGCGGATAACCCTGTGACTTGTATTCATCCTGAATCGCAGCCACTACTGTCTGTCTGGTTTTGATGCTGAGCCCCTTGAGCTTCGAAATGACTTGTGTCACAGAGATAACATTGACACCTTTGAGATCAAAGGAATCAGTCTGTTGTGAAACCACATTGCAGATTACTGCTGCCGGCATCAGAAAAGGCATTGCATAACCTCGTAAACAAAACAAGCGTGACTCCCAAAAGGGGGCCACGCTTGTATCTATCCAGCCCGCACGTTAGCGATTGACCGCGCCCACCAGAAATGCCGTCGCAATCCAAGCAATCGCAATAATGCGGGTGTAGTTGGACATGATGTCATCAAATCCGGCTTTACCGCGGAATGATCCACCTGGGGTGTTCTGGACGCCCGAGCCAAATCCTTCACTCTTGGGATTTTGTACTACGACTACAAAAATCAAAGCAATCGACAAGAGAAAAAGGACAATCGTCAATAACGCAACGAGAATCGACATGACTAGCTGCCGTCTCCATCAGACTTCTTGTCTTCAGGCTTCTCTTCATCGATGACTGACTTCTTGAACTCACGAATTCCTTCGCCAAGTCCCTTTGCCAGTTGGGGAATCTTTGTGCCGCCAAACAGAACCAAGAAGACAACCGCAGCGATTGCCCAACCTTCCCATCCTGTCCAATATGCTACTGTCATTACCGTAATCCTCCGCACTCACGTGCTGTACTTCTATGCTACCTCATCCGATGTCGAGTCCGCCCGACCTTCGGTTGTGATTGCGGGTGAATCTTCTACGTCCACCGACTCAACATTACTTGCAGAATCCCCACCCTCACTAAGGGGTGAGACCACGACAGGCTTAGTTTCAACGCTAGCAACCTCAACTGCAGTCTCTACTGCGACATCAGGCTGAACGTCTGAGTTATCACCCATATCCGAACCATCGGTAACCACATCCAATGCGACAACCTCTGACTCCGCAAGAGGCTCATCAGCAATAAGTGTGCCATCTTCAGCATACGATTTACCAGTGATTTCCAGCGTCTTCGACGGTGGAGCCGGCTCGAGCTGATGCTCAGAATCATGCGAATAAGCGTGCGAATCGCTCAATCCATATTGATCCATCGGCTCTTGATATGTCGATGAATCCGTATAGTTTGAATACGATCCGTAGTTATAGTTCGTGTCCATCGATACATGCTGCTCAAGGTCAAGTGCCTTTGTCATGTCTCCTGACATCTTCTTCAACTCACGCATAGCCTGACCTATTTGACGACCAATTTCAGGAAGCTTTTGCGGGCCGAACACCAGCAAAGCGATGACCATCACGATGATCAGGGTCTGTGTACCAATAAAGCCTAAAACCATAATTGTTAACTCGAATACGCATATTATCGTGGAATCGTTCCCACAAGCCATCTAACATTGTCGGCTTGACACCACGAAGTAAGTATAGTAACATCCACTCGCTATCTGCCCAGATGGTGAAATGGTAGACACGCTGGTTTCAGGTACCAGTGCCGAAAGGCGTGCGAGTTCGACTCTCGCTTTGGGCACTAACGGCGCCGGGAACGGCGCCGTTTTTTCGTTTTCACCACCTCTTCACCACGTGTCTCGCTTGCTATCTCCGTTGATGATTTGGCGTCATCAAAGGCCTTCTTGCTCTCTACATCGATTGGCTGCCCAAGCTCACCCTTTATAACGAGCGCATGTGGAACCTCGCGGCTGGGAAGGGATTCACTTGAATGTCCCGTTGCCAATATTTTTCCGTTGAAGACAATCGATGTACTGAAGCCACTATCCATAAGAAAGGCTTCCTGCAAACCAGCCGCAGCAGCTCCTCGGGCCATCGCTGATGTAGTAATCACGTTCTGTGTCGCACCGTAAACGAGGGTCCCATCGGATTTCCACCCAAAGAAAGCGCGTTTACGTGGATCGTTAAAGTCACCTGCAGCGGCAGTGGATATTTCACTCCTCGAACGTGCTTCGCCGTTGTGGACAATCCAAGCCCCAGCCAAAAAGCAATCAGTGAACTCAGGAAGGAGCTGACGAACCCCATCCTCGCTGTTCAACGCTTCGGAACTGAACGGAGCAACGCTTATCTGTGTTTCATTCCATGCAATAAGTGGGCGACCGATTAACTTTTCCAACCGCCGTGCATCACGATCAACAAAAAACACACCCTCATTCTGTGACTTAAAGGGACCAATCATGGCGTTATCAGTACCTCGGAGAGCCGCATTGACGAAAAACGTGCCATTCATCCCGGCCATACCGCTATGTTTTTCGACATAGGTTCCGACGGACTTCCGTCCACCATCCGGGTCTCGCACCGAGACAGGGACCCCACCCGATACAAACACCAACGATATTCCGTCAAATTCTCCAGCGGTTAGCGTTATGGGAGCATTGTTGATGTCGGTGGTAACCACAGCTGCAGGCACATTCTTATCCCGATCTAGGGACTGCTCAAATGCATCCCTATACTTGGTTTGAATCGTCCGCTGTATCTCCAATACACCCGGGGATTCCTCGGCAGGACCATTCTTCATCGTGAAGGCCATGGTGTAGCCAAGAGATTTTGTCAGCTCGATTGTCTTACTATCGGCACTGCCAACGGGATAGGCAAGAAATGGCACTGGATGGCCCAATTGCTCTTCTAACAGCGACTTTGATTCCGTGAGTTCACGCTCTTGGACATCGATAGGAAGGGATTTCAGATCACCGGGATGTGAACATGTATGGCCACCGATTTCGACCAATCCGGATTTATCCAGCTCCTTGAGCTGATCCCATGACATCTTCGGATGACTTCCAGACTTATTGCCGACAAAGTCCGTATGCACAAACATGCCGCTTGGAATGCTCTTAGACTTCAAGATGGGCCAAGCGTTGTCATAAAAACCTTGGTAGTTATCATCAAAAGTTAGTACGACCGAGCGTTCAGGGACTTCCTTCCCTGTGACAAGATGTTCATGGAGGTCTTTGAGAGAAAGGTAATGTGCACCTTGTTCCTCGAAAAATTCCAGGATTTCTTTGAACTCGTCAACGGTGGAATCGAAGTAGACACCACCCTTTCCACGCTCTGTGACCACATCATGAAACATCAGCACTGTCACCCTCGATGAAAGCGCACGCGGGTGAAGCGGCGCGAACGCTGTTGGATCATAGGCTGGCTCGGGAGGCAAATTAGGCAAAGGCGCAGGTTTTGCCTCTGCATTCGAGTCCGGCTGCTTTGGAGCACTGAGTTTGCTCGTGCAGCCGGAAACCGCCATCGCGACAAGAAACAGAATCGCTACATACTTGAGAAAGAATCTATGCACATCGCCAGTTTATGGCAATTAGTCACAGCTCCAACCGGAAACCGAGAACTTTTTCGTAGCTTCCGGATCGCACAGGGTCTCATCGAACTGCCCCCCCGCGACAAGAAACTTCGCGTGGCCATCGGCGAAGATAATCGTCCCACCCTGAGCGTGCCACTGCTTGTAGTAGTACGGGAAATACTCGTACTTAGAGCCATCGCGGTCAAATGGCGGCGCAAACCAAGGAAGCATCTCGTCACGCATAATCCTTGTGTTTGCCGGCTCTACAAACTGTGCAAGCGTTACGACTGCATTTCGGGTCTCTACAATGTTGTTTTGCACACTAAAACCGGCGACTGTACTAAATGTGCAACGGGTAAATCGATAGCTTGAACCAAAGCAATCCCAGTAGGAACGTCCCTTGCCTGGAATGTCAGAACATCCACCATATTCGATATTCGATGGACTTTCGGCAGGGACAGGTCCCCCATTGTCGTCGGGGCACCGGAACACTCCTACCGCCTTGACATACGGAAAAAGGGCGACCTCGACACCAAGGTGTCCTGCGACATTAGCCGGCGGTTGAGTGTTGTAAGCGTGGAATATGGGCATTCCCTCATCATAATCTTGCGCATACATCATCACCGACATCCCAATTTGTCTCGCATTCGAAACACAGGAGGTTTGTCTAGCTTTTGCGCGAGCCTGCGCAAATACAGGGAATAGGATAGCAGCAAGAATTGCGATAATCGCGATGACAACAAGGAGCTCTATCAGCGTAAAGGCACGTTTCATGTTTCTTCCCGCCGACGGCAGGAGACACAACGCCACAAATGGCTAGCGCTTCCCTCCGCCGGTATTAACCGGATCAGGTATTTGGGGTCGGCACGTGGCCCTCTCAGCACCGTAACAGGTGCTCCCCCAGCGAACATGATTTTACCGCTCCTGCGACCAAAATCGAAACCGTTGATGGATTACGGATGGAAGTTCAGGAACAACATTGATTACTACAGCGAACAATGTCCTACGAGGTTAGTTCAACGCGCTCCGGTAGCTTCGCTTGAAGCACTCTCAGTTTGAGAAACATGAAACCTCCCGGCATGGAGTTTCATCACTGCGATATTGGTTTCAAACCCATTATGCAAAACGTCCTCCAAACCGGCATCGGTGACAACAATGTCTAATCGCTTCTGTGTATTACCAATCGAATCACAAAATCGAAATGTACAGCGGAGAACTTCAATGTCAGGTGAGTGACACGAAACGTTGTCATCGAGCGTATCGCGCAACAGATATTCGACGAAGTCAACATTGTTGCGCATCACTCTCCGCTGGCCGTAGTAATGACAAACCAATACAAGTTTAGAGAGTCTCAGGCGAAATTGACAACCTTAGCAAACTCAGATGCCGCTCCAAGGCTCACCGCCATTATGCTTGGGGATGCTACCCGTAAACCCCTCCAGCCCGGCGAAACGAAACTTGTTGAAATGGTTCGTTAGAGACGTCAAAGCCGCGGTGTAATCGGACGAGTTACGTACATTCTCGATGACATTCGTCGTTTCACGAGGATCATTGATAAGGTCATAAGCTTCATCTAGAAGCCCCCTTCCAAACCGTTTGATGACCTTGAGCTTGGATGTCCGTATCATCTGGGCATTGCCGTATTCGCAAATGGCAATATCACGGGTGTCGTTCGCCTTACCCAGTAATGTTGGAAGCAATGAGATTCCTGGA
>JBEEMN010000094.1:0-5932 GCA_041192625.1 Armatimonadota bacterium | reverse complement strand
GAAACGATTGATAACGCGATTGCACTCGCTCAGAGGGCGGCACCTGACCTAATTCTGCTTGGTGGCGATTACATTCAATGGTCAATGGATCACCTCAGCGGAGTGCTTCCTATTCTGGCTACACTGCGGGCACCGCTGGGAGTCTTTGGAGTTCTTGGGAACCATGATTACTACATGCCGGATCTCCTGGCAGAGCGCATGCAGCAAGAAGCCGGAATACGGTTCCTTCGTAATGCTGGCTTAGACCTTCAAAATGGTCTGTTTATCTGCGGCATTGATGACACATGGCGTGGTCGCTTTGATTCCACTGCAGCTGAAGCAAACCGTCCAAAGGGGAGTGGGATGATTGCACTCTCTCACAATCCCGTTGGCATCAATCTCTTTCGAAATGCGAATGCATTTGTGATGTCCGGGCATACGCATGGAGGCCAAGTGTTGGTGCCTGGAGTGTCGCCGCACCGTGCACCAGGCTTGGGAGACTTTCCTGTTTTGCAGGGTTGGTACAGTATTCAAGGAACCGCTGGATTTGTATCCCGTGGGGTTGGGCAGACGATGTTACCCATACGCATCAACTGCCCACCCGAAGTCGTCATCGCGACCGTTGTTGGTTTACCTGCCGGAGATCGGTGCCAAGCGGTCTAAGTCCTGTTGGATACGATTGTTCCAGTCCTGCTGCGCACGGCGGTTACGTGAGTGGTTTGACTCTTTATCGTAACGTTCTTGCTGCCGCTTTACATCATCGATGAACGAGGTGACGAGAGGGTTCATGATGTTCTGAACCTTCGTTTTGATTTCGGCATCACTGCTTCCTTTGATGTCGATACGTACCTGAATTATTTGGTCACGCAGCATCCGAGCACCAACTTCACAAAGGTCAAAGTGCCGTTGTTCATGTTCGAGCAGAAATGTGTTGTCACTGCGAACATCCGGTTTACGCCATGATCCCGCCGGATCGAACCATGCTCCAATGCGGACATCGGAGATGAATCCCGTGAACTGGCTTCCGCGGCTCATCCAACCCCACTTATAGGTGGCGTGGAGCACAGCACTTGTTTGTGCGGATGCACCGGAAGCGACATTGCGAGGCTCAAAGTCAGCCCATGTGAGCCGGCGATAGCCGACGAGACCACTGCGGGGAGGATCACCGGGCTTTACGGATGGTGTTTGAATCCAGAGCATATGGAAGTATTGTCGGGTAACGGGACAAATTTCAACAAGACGAATGCATAAAAAAAGTCGGTGGTGCCAACGGCACCACCGACCATTTACCTACTAGGAGGTGTTAAACCGAGTACTCATCATGGTGGTGTTGATCACCACCGCCGGCCGCTGCCTTCTTCTCTGGCTTTTCAGCAACGAGGGATTCTGTGGTCAGAATCATCGATGCAATGGAAGCTGCATTGGAAAGAGCAAAACGGGTTACCTTGACTGGGTCGATAACTCCAAAGGCGATCATGTCACCGTACTCTTCGGTAAGAGCATTGTAACCATGTCCGATTGGGAGATCCTTGACCTTGTTGACAACAACGGAGCCTTCGAGACCAGCATTCTCAGCAATGGTACGAAGGGGTTGCTCAAGTGCACGGCGGACGATGGTAACACCGACCTGCTCATCACTGTTGTCACATTCGACATGTGCCAGTGCAGGAAGGATGTTGATCAGCGCAACGCCACCACCGGCGACGATACCTTCTTCAACAGCTGCACGCGTTGCAGAAAGAGCATCTTCGTAGCGGTGCTTCTTTTCCTTGAGCTCAGTTTCCGTAGCTGCTCCAACTTGGATAACCGCAACACCACCCGCGAGCTTCGCGAGGCGCTCCTGCAGCTTTTCCTTATCGTAGGAAGAATCGGATGCATCAATCTGCTTGCGAATCAGGTCAATACGACCCTTGACTTCAGCACTGGAACCAGCACCTTCGACAAGCGTAGTGTTGTCCTTGGTGATGACAACCTTCTTGGCAGATCCGAGCATGCTCGCATCGGCGTTCTCAAGCTTGATGCCGAGGTCTTCTGTGATGAACTTGCCGCCGGTCAGGATGGCAATATCTTCCATCATGGCCTTACGGCGGTCGCCAAAGCCAGGAGCCTTGACCGCAACCACATTCAGAATTCCGCGGATCTTGTTGACCACGAGAGTCGCGAGTGCTTCACCTTCGATATCTTCAGAGATAATCAAAAGTGGGCGGCGCATCTGGGAAACTTGCTCCAAAACTGGGATCAGGTCCTGAACGGACGTGATCTTCTTCTCATAAAGAAGAATAGCTGGATTCTCAAGCACTGCTTCCATACGCTCAGCATCGGTTACAAAGTACGGAGAAATGTAACCCTTGTCGAACTGCATACCTTCGACAACATCGAGTGTTGTCTGGGTACCCTTGGATTCTTCAACAGTGATGACGCCATCTTTGCCAACCTTGTCAAGTGCCTCGGCAATAAGCTGGCCGATTTCCTTGTCATTGTTTCCAGAGATTGCGGCTACCTGAGCAACCATGTCTGCATCGGAGACAGCGATTGCATTTGCACGCAACGCTTCGACAGCTGCGGTGACCGCTTTGTCGATGCCGCGCTTCACGCTCAATGGAGCGCCGCCAGCTGCAACGTAACGAAGTCCTTCGTTGACAATCGCCTGTGCAAGAACAGTTGCGGTTGTGGTTCCATCGCCAGCGATGTCGTTGGTCTTGGATGCTACTTCGCGAACGAGCTGTGCACCCATGTTCTCGAACTTGTCTTCGAGTTCAATTTCTTTTGCAACGGTAACACCATCTTTAGTGATGGTTGGGGAACCCCACTTCTTTTCGATGACGACGTTGCGTCCACGAGGGCCAAGTGTAACCTTGACTGCATTTGCGACGGCATTTGCACCGCGCTCGAGTGCGCGACGGGCTGCTTCGTCAAATAAAAGCTCTTTTGCTGCCATATGTGATTAACCCTTTACTGCGTAAATCTGATCTTCATCAAGAATCATGACGGTGTCGCCATCGAGCTTGAACTCGGTTCCACCATACTTCGAGTAGATAACAACATCGCCAACGGACACATTAAGTGCATTCCGCTCGCCATTATCAAGGATACGGCCCTGACCGACTGCAATGACAGTGCCTTCTTGAGGCTTTGACTTTGCTGAATCCGGGAGGAAAATGCCACCTGCAGAACGCTCTTCCGCGTCAGATGGCTTAACGACAACCTTGTCACCAAGGGGACGTAGGGTCATATTGGTGCTCTCCTTTAACTACAAATTCACTTCAACCCAACACTGTTTGGCAGTCTTGGGGTTTGAGTGCCAATCCCAATTCTACCTATCGCCGCAGGAAAATCAAGATTATTTCTGAAGAATCATAAGGCTAATGATTAAGGGCGCGTTATCGCTTCATCGAGGTTCATCACACTCAGAATAACCACTGTCCACGCAGCCACTTCAGGCGCTGGTAAATCTGTCATCCGACGATGCTCACCCACGACAACCAGAGCCGCCGCGGCCTTTGTGTCAACCTTAAAGTGCTTGCGCTGCTTTTCCAGAAGGTCGGTAAATCGCTTGCTTTCCAAACGGGATGGTCTTCTTGAAAGCAACCTGATAAACACACCATCGAGTCTTGCCGCATCCGTGGGAACTGAACTAAGGATGCGCTCAGCCAGGATTCTGGATGCCTCCGTGTACGTTGGGTCGTTGAGCAATACCAAAGCCTGAAGCGGTGTGTTTGTTGCCGGGCGGCGGACAATACAGAATTCCCGCTCAGGTGCATCAAATGTCTGCAACGATGGTGGTGGGACTGTGCGCTTCCAAAAGGTATACATCGAGCGACGATAAAGCTTTTCGCCGTGATCCTGAACGTAATACTGCGCTGTAAAGTCACCCTTAAACGACAGTTCTTCCCATAAACCATCTGGCTGATAGGTCTTTACACTGGGTCCACCGATATCTGTTATCAACAGACCGGATGCTGCGAGCGCCATATCGCGAACAAACTCGGCTTGGAGACGGGGCCTGGATGCATAGGCATGCCACACATTTTCTGGGTCGCGTTGCTTCAAACTCTTCGATGGCGATGCAGAACGCTTGTATGCATCGGATGTAACCAATGTCCGAAGGATGCTCTTTGTATTCCAACCGCGTCGGACATACTCAGATGCCAACCAGTCCAAGAGCTCTGAATGGGATGGCCATTCGCCTTGGACGCCGAAATTCTCCGATGTCCGGACAATTCCGGTACCGAAAGCAATCTGCCATAGGCGATTGACAGCGACGCGGCTGGTAAGGGGATGTTCACCAGATGTCAACCAGCGCGCGAGACCGAGACGGGACTTTACATTTGCCAGCGATGACGCCTTACCAAATGTTGGTACACCGGGTGTCACCACCGCGGTGGGCTTGTCGTATTGCCCACGGTCCAATATGAATGTCTTACGGACATCCTTGCGCTCTTTCATCACCATCGATGTCGGAATCGATGCCGTGAGTGTTTGGCGCTGTTCGATAAGGTTTTGACGTTTGAGGAAGACATCGACGGAGCTGCCTGAGAGGGCACTTGCCACGCAGAACTGAAGGTCGCTGGATGCGCCTGGCCTCAATGCTGTGGTCGTGATGTAGCTGAGTCCCGAAGACTTTAGTAGTGAGACATCTTCTTCTGTTGATGCACTCTGTCGAATACAGAGATCAGACACCATCCCCTGGAAGGTTGCACCGGTTCCACGGTCACCAATATGAATAGGTAAATCGGTTGAAAACGTGCCTGATAGCGTGTTGTGATCGGCTGCGATTGGCACCTTCTGACCATTCATAATCAAAGTGATGCCAACTGGTTTACCACTTCCATCATTGGTGATAACGGTGTGTACCCATTCGCGTACAGGAGCTTTGAACGTAGAGCGGAACCGGAGTGCACTCGCTGGCCAGCTGTTGATGAAGTGCAACAGCGGTGAACCACCTTCGAGATAGAAATCCCACCCTTTGAGGTTGTTACCAATATCCATTTGAGACACTGGTATCCCGGCACCATTCTCCGACCAGTACCAAAATGAAATGCTAAAAGGCTTAGACAATGTCAGCGTTGGTGCGCTCGTGATGCTAGGGGCAGTGCCCGTACCGACACGCATCGCGGGCATCCTGTTAGGGCCTTCCACGACTCTCGTCATCGAACCCGCTAGTCCATCCTTGGACTTTGTTCCAACACTTAATGGGCGGTCACCTAGGACCCAGCGGTACTCATCGCTTACGATCGGTCCCCGATTAACATTTCCGAGTCCAGCCAAGATACTTCCAGAGATCAACTTACATTCACGAGTCAATCCATCGATACGGCGTGAGAGTGCATCGAGCTGCGCCTGCTCCGCCGGCGATACCGCAGGGATAAACGGCTTGGCATTTCCGCGCATCCCATCGAGACCCTCTTCATCGATGTTGTTGAACAACGCAAAGAACTTGTAGTACTCGTCCATAGCAACAGGATCGTATTTATGGTCATGGCACTGGGCGCAGCGGAGCGTCAATCCCATTGTCACCGTGGCAGTCGTGTCGACACGATCTGCAACATAGGCCGTTTGGTACTCTTCAGGAATGGCCCCACCTTCAAAGTTAATCGGATGGTTCCGGTTGAAACCCGTTGCAACGAGCTGGTCGGTCGTAGGGTTGGGCATCAGGTCACCTGCGAGCTGCTCAGTAAGAAACCTGTCGTAAGGCATATTCACGTTGAATGCCCGGATGACCCAGTCGCGCCAGCGATACATGTCCCGATGGCTGTCAATGTGATAACCATGCGTATCGGCATAGCGGGCCAGGTCCAGCCACATCAGTGCCATACGCTCTCCATACGCCGGGCGAGCAAGGAGATTGTCAACGACTCGCTCGTAGGCACCCGGTTTTTTATCAGCCAAAAACGCTTCAATATCATCAGCGCTTGGAGGCAGTCCGGTTAAATCGAGGGAAACTCTTCGTAGA
>JBEEMN010000093.1:0-5986 GCA_041192625.1 Armatimonadota bacterium | reverse complement strand
AAGCCAACCGGTAGAGGTCAGTCGTACCCTGAAAGTAACTGAGTCACCTTCACGGCTCCGACTTGTCTCAGGTATGACGTTGCAGTTTAGGTTACGAAGCACGTAGCCCGGGTAGGTAAGGCCGATAAGCACGAGCATCCCGAGGGCAGGCACAATCGCGAGGCATAGTGGATTTATGACGATGCCGCAGAGAATGCAAATAACAATGGATGTGCAGAGGATGCCAAGAGGTGAAAGGAAGAGTGCTTTGTGGTGACTTATCGTGTGAGCTTTGCTGTATTGGTTGCTGATGTAGCGCTTAAGGCTTGACACCATAGACCTCCAATGCTCTTCGCCCACTCGGACATGGCGCATTCACTTCGATACATCGCTTTGACCATCGGATAGCGTCCTCTTTCCGCTCGAGCTTCCTTAGTACCTGAATGAACTCATTCCATGCCTGACTCTGTTCTAAATCTTCAATCTGGGCAACCCGCCGTTGCCCTTCCGTCATGCTGTCGTTCCGCTGGGTCCGCTTTGCAAGCTGGCGTGCCTCGATAATCGATACAGCTTTCTCCAGATGCTCAAGGGCAAGCTCATTTTGCTTTGTGATCGTCAGTGCATAGTGACCATAGCTCTTATGTAACCTGTAGGATCCGGGATTGTTTGCAATTCCCTCTTCCAGAAATTGCATGGCCCGATCAACACGCTTGTTTTTTGCCGAGCTGAAGACAAGGTAGGAGCCCATTTCGTAGCCTTCGATGAAATGAGGATCTGCCCAGGTCATCATCCTAAAAAGCGGGAGAGCTTCCGAGAGATCACGGTGTCCATGTTGCCGAATGTCCATCCATGGCTGCGTTCCACGATCCAGCTCACCCCATAAGGAACGTGGGTCAAATTCCTGTTCTGGAATCACGGTTGTCTCCTGCGACCCGTGGTGTGCCTCCAATGAGTCTCCATGGGAAGCCGTCCGACGTCCATTTGCCACTTCAGTATCTGTCGCTGCCCGGAAGACAACACCTCCATGCATGTATTCGTGTGCTTTTCCGTAGAGATAAGATGCGACAGATGTCCGAAACTCCCCCACGATACTGGTAGTTGGCTTTTCCTCATAGACTTCATTCGCGCCCTCGGTCGATGGCTGAATCAGATGATTTGGTAAGGCATACTTTGCAGAGACACCAGATACAAAGAGTAGTCCGGCACATACGCAGACCGAGTTAATGAGCTGCTTCATAGCGACTGTCCTCGGAACTTTCGTGTAGCCAGAAACAGCCAAAACGCGGAGATAGAGATGGCATAAATGGTCAATGAGACAACAATCATTGCCGGGATTGGCTTCCAGCCATAAATGACTTTTCCGGTCGTGTCAAAGAGTGCATAGTGTGGAAGAAAGCCGTAGAGAAACGTTATGACCCAGTTGACCACCGGGTTTCCCTCACCAACGGTGAGTAACAATGTCCTCGAAAAGGCGCCTGAGCCCAGTGCTAGCACAAAACACATTGTGAAGGCAGCAGATTGCGACAGCGTAACCGACAGAAATACTCCAAACGCTGATAACCACATGACCGCCATCAACTTTAACCAGATGTACTGCAAAAAGATCAATCCAAAGGTTAGCTTTAGGGCGGCTAGAAGTAATGTGACAACTGTCGTCATCATCACAAAGCAAAGTGACGTCATTACAAAGGCAGCAATGGCACGTGCTATAACGTATTGATCTCTGGTGATTGGGCGAGAGAGAATCGGGAAAATGGTTCTACGCGAGATGTCATCCGGAATCTGCCGAGTTGCAATAACCGACCCAATGATTGTAGTGAAGAGGCCAATCGCAGTCAGGGCCATGTCCTTTACAAAGATGTCCAAGCCACTTACACCGAAAAATGTAAACGTGTAGGCTCCAAAGGTCATTAGGATCGTTAGAAAGATGACGACCCAAGCTTCCTTGCGGCGAAACGTCTCAAGGAGGCCCGTTCTGATGAGAGATTTGCAAATAACGAGCGTTTGATTCATCGTGACACTCCTGTTTCCGCTGACATCGAGTCACTAACGACTCTGACAAAATAGTCTTCAAGGCTTGGTTCTGTAGCACGGATGTCCTTGATTGTTCGTTCTGCAACGAGACGGCCGAAGTTTAGTATCAGGATGCGATCGCAAACACTTTCGACTTCTGAAAGCTGATGACTTGAAAAGAATATTGTTGCTCCTCGCTCACGCTCAGCCAAAAGAAGAGTGCGCAAATCCCTACGGCCAATTGGATCGAGGCCGCTAGAAACCTCATCCAGGATTAGCAGCTCCGGACGGTTCATAAGCGCCTGAGCCAGTCCTACCCGCTGGAGCATTCCCTTGGAGAGCGTCCGATTCAAGACATCGGCCTTGTTGCGCACACCTGTCCTTTCAAGGACAGCATCAGTGACCGCTGTGATATCACTTACACTTAGGCCGGATAGCTCGCCATATTGGCGAAGTGTCTCACGTGGCGTCAAATACGGTGAATACAGAGCCGTCTCAGGAAGAAATCCCACTCGCTGACGACTGGCAACGGCATTAATGTCTTCACCAAATAGGAATGCAGAGCCACTTGATGGCTTTTGAAATCCCATAAGAGCTTTGATTGTGCTGGACTTTCCAGCACCGTTGTTTCCGAGAAATCCGACAATTTCGCCGGCACGAACGCCAAACGATAGGTTATCCACAGCACAATGCGACGCGCGGCCATTGGCATAGTGAACGCAAAGATTCTCGACACGGATGATATCCATGGAGTTCTCCTTTGATGCGTGAATCGACGTATGGATGCAATCACCCTAGGCTGTAAGCCGGGTGAAACTCCATGACGGGTTGACAGTTTGGAAGCAGACTTAGCTGGTCTGCAGAGAGGAGGAGGCAGGCGGAGGACCGCGTGAATCAGTAGATCTGGCTCGAAGTGGGAAACAGGAAACGAGAATGTCGGAAGCGCCGTCGTCAACGCGCAAGCCGATGACTTCGGCTACCCTAACTGGCGTGGATGTACTGAAGGTACTGTCCTGCGCAGCTATTTCGCAGATTGGACAGTGATCATCACCAGTGATGAAGCCAAGGGTGATGCTCTGGTTTGTCAGTTTCCCCTTGACGTGATGGCTGGCATGTGCGAGTTCGATAGGGCCATGCAGCAACAGAAGTAACACCGCCATGATGCGGGCTACAGTTGTGATTGACCGACGTAACATCGACACGTTCATCTCGAGCCCAATGTATCACAATGCAAAAGACTTGCAATTAGGTCAACAGAGTTACACGTCGACTAGCTTTTGTTTTCATTGTCTAATCAATTAAGATAACCTTATTGCAATTCATTTGCGTTAATTGAGATTTGCATGGTAACCATAAAAGGAAGAGGAAGTTACCATGCCACGTCGAATTCTCAGAGCCTTTACCCTAATCGAACTCCTTGTCGTCATCGCAATCATCGCAATCCTTGCTGCCATTCTCTTTCCAGTCTTTGCACAGGCCCGTGCAAAAGCGCGACAAGCATCCGATCTATCAAACCTAAA
Source organism: Armatimonadota bacterium (assembly GCA_041192625.1). GTDB lineage: Bacteria > Armatimonadota > Armatimonadia > Armatimonadales > Armatimonadaceae > CAIRTT01. The sequence continues at coordinate 2,474 of JBEEMN010000093.1, read as the reverse complement.
GCAGCTGTCGCTTGGTTGGCTGATGTATGTTCAAGACTACGATGAGATCGCAGTTCCAAGTGGTCTTCAGACAGCCCTTACCGCTGGGGCTCGTGTCGAGTATTGGTACGCCGCTGTACGTCAAGGCACGACATTTGGAAGCGCTCCAGACCTTGGAGAGCGTAACGGGCTCCTGTGGCCCTATCTCAAAAATGCATCCATTATTGGGGATCCATCGGCGACAGGATTACCATTTTCACCCCTGTGGGGCCGCGTGCACTATGGATACAACATCTGTTACATCGGTGGTTATGGCACGTTTGCACCTCCTGGAGGAGCACCAGTCGGTTGGACACAAAACCCAGCCAGCATTGCGGCCATCAACGCACCAGCCGAAACGCTGCTGTTTTGTAACAATGCCCTTTGGAACACCATCGAGCGTCGCCCCACACTCCACCCGTGGGCTTGGCCACCAAGCAACCGTGCAATGGCCACACCGACCGTTCATGGCCGACATCAGCAAATGGCAAATGTCGCGTATGCCGATGGACATGCCAAAGCAGTCAGTGTGCGAACACCATCAACAATCGCCAATGCAGGTGTCATACGTAACGCAAATCTTGGATTTATGACATTGACCGGTCAATTTGATGACTCAGCCTACAACGGGTTCGGTACTGGTCAATGACGGAGTGGTCAACGTTTCGCAACAACTGTCTCCCACTTGCGTCTGAAACCCGAATTCCAGCGTCCTGGGGTCCATCGAGCCACGTTAAGTGGCGGATTGAACTCAGCGGCTACGGTCAATCCAGTCCTGTGAGTTTTGGTAAGTACATCTATGCAACTTCCGTCAAAGGATCTCAGAGGGACCACAACGTCATCAGCTGTATCGACAGCGTGACTGGTAAAGACATTTGGATGGCAAAGCACGAGACATCGCTGAAACATGAGATGTCCTACTATGTCAGCCGTGCAGCACCGACACCGATATGCGATGAAAGCGGCGTTACTACCCTCTTCGAAAGCGGCGACATTTACGCACATGACCCTAAGGGGAAGCTGCGTTGGAGCAGGTCTCTTTCACGGGAATATGGGATGCCAAGCAACGAATTTGGGCTCGGTTCATCTCCGACACAGACGAAGACAAGTGTCATTATCGTGCGGGATGATCCTAGTAAGTCTTACATTTGCGCACTCAACAAAGCAACAGGTGCCACCATTTGGAAAACCGACCGGGAACCACGAAAGTCATGGACAAGCCCAATCGTCGTCAACATCGATGGATTGGATGTCGTTGTCATCAGTTCAAATGGCGATGTCGATTTTTATGATGCTGCTACTGGACAGCTGATCGGAAATTTCGGGGGTCTACGTGGAAACATCATGGCTTCGTGCACTGCAGCCGGTGGTGACCTCCTGATCGGAGCGACATCCGCACAAGCTCGTCTAGCCAAACCATCAGCTCGCTACAGTCCAACGGAGTCGAACTGTTGTCTTTCAGTACGCCTTGTGAACGGTAAGGTCCAAAGCGAGGTTAAGTGGCTTGGTGAAAATGCTCTCTGTGATTTTGCCAGCCCAGTTCTCAGTGGCAAGCTTGCTTACTATGTAACAGCTAGTGGCATTGTTCATTGCGTTGACAAAGAAACGGGAAAGGGTGTTTTCGCTGAACGGATTGACACACCGTGCTGGGCATCCCCAATTGTACAGAGTGACCGCATCCTGTTCTTCGGCAAGAATGGTGTTACGACTGCACTGGCAACCGGGAAAACATTCCGCAAACTGGGTGCCTATTCGCTCTGGACTGAGGGTAACGCCCCGCTGACAAAGGAAGCCTTTACAAACAACAGTCCCGGCGGAAGAACGGCTCCACCATCCGGAAGTAACGAATCACAGGACCCTATCCTGTATGCCGCGATTGCCACTAAGTCGGGTCTCTACATGCGAACCGGCTCTCACCTGTTCTGTATTGCGTAGATCTCAGGTGGTTTTGTGGTTGTCTGCCAAACAGACTTTTCAAATCACATCAAACCACCTGATGTACACTTAGCACATGCAGTTAACGCCTGAAGTCCTTGGAGATGTCCGCTGCGTGGATGTCATCCGCAAGCGCTCGCTGGTGAACATCGCCCAGACATCCCAGACGATCTACGCAGTGACGGTCTATGCTGACAAGGCTGTCCCTACGAAGCTTTCACGGAGGCAGCGTGATTGGCTGAAGAAGACCAATGTCGACCCAGACAGTGAGCTTGCAAAGCGGCTGATTGCAGCAACGCGGACGTATGCATCCCAGGTGTCCGGCGGACTCAGCTGGGGCTTTGGCCTAGGCTGCGGTATTCCAGCATTTATGATGCTGGCGATGGGTCTATTCGAAGGCAAAATTGAAGGCTTCCTTATCGGTGGATTTATGGCCACCATGAGCCTTGGCGGGGTGCTCGCGGGACAAATTGCACCGCAAGAATCCTTTAAAAAGTGGCTAACCACGCCGCTGCATACTG
>JBEEMN010000092.1:0-6007 GCA_041192625.1 Armatimonadota bacterium | reverse complement strand
CGGAGCTTCGAATACCCGCTTCCGTATCCCGGCCGGCGACCCAAACTACAAGGTTGTGTCATCACTGCCAATCCCGATGGACATTAAGATGACGGCGCTTATGCCCCATATGCATGTCCGTGGTAAGGCTGCTAAGTACGAGCTGGTCATGCCGGATGGCACGCGCAAGCTTCTCCTCGATGTCCCGCGCTACGACTTCAACTGGCAGCATACGTATCGCTATGCGGAGCCACTAATGGTTCCAAAGAACAGCCGCTTGGAATACACCTGCTGGTTTGATAACTCGACAGGCAATAAGAACAACCCTGATCCAAAGCGTGAAGTGCCTTGGGGGCCACAGACATTTGATGAAATGCAGCTGGGTTACATCGAGTACTACGCCGCTGGCAAGGATGATTCCACTGAACTCGTAGATGAAAGTCAGGCCATGGATGGCATGTTTGAGAACATGTTTGGCCAGATTGACAAGAACTCCGATGGCTTTGTGACCAAGGATGAATTTCAGAATCCTGCCTTTGGACTCTTGGACAAAGACAGAGATGGCAAGCTGACCAAGGAAGAAGCCAAGGTCATCATGCAGTTCATCGGCAAGAGTGGGTTTGGCGGTGGAGCCGGCGGACGTGGTGGCGGACGCGGTGGGTTCCCATTCGGTGGGAGTGCTCCCAAGAAGCCTTAGTCTGACCCATTCGTATGGAATCAAAGGCTGATTGCTTGAAATAGCAATCAGCCTTTTTGTTTGTATGACAAAGCTCTAAAAAACACGGTTTGTGTAGCAGACAACATCCCAACATCCAAAAACACACTTTGTGAACAAACCCCAAATCGCATATATTCGAACTATGTCGCCTGAACAACTTGCCGCACAAATCGCATTCGAAAAGACAAAAGTCCTTACCAGACGCCACTTCTTCGGCGGGCTCGGGATGGGTTTTGGGTCCATCGCCCTCAGCGCTCTAGATGACTCAGTCAGCGCGGCGCCACCTAAGCGGATGATAAAGGGCGAAGCGACGGCGGTCCAACGAACAAAGCGCCCCGCAAAAGCTGTCATCTACCTCCATATGGCAGGCTCACCCAGCCAGCTTGAGCTCTTTGATGACAAGCCAATGCTGCGAAAACACAATGGTGAAAAGTGCCCGGATGAGTTCCTCAAGGGCAAGCGCTTCGCCTTCATCCGAGGCGTCCCCACCATGCTCGGTGGCCTCTTCACCTTTAAACAACACGGGCAAAGCGGCCAGGTCATTTCCGACTTACTCCCAAACATCGGTAAAGTCGCAGATGACATTTCCGTAATCCGCTCCTGTAACACCGATCAGTTCAATCACGCGCCCGCGCAGCTCTACGTACAAACCGGGCAGCCCCGCCTCGGCTATCCCAGCCTCGGCTCCTGGGTCACCTATGGCCTTGGCACCGAAACCGCAAACCTCCCGGGCTACGTCGTGCTCTGCTCAGCGGGTAAAGTCCCGGATGCTGGTAAATCCGTATGGGGCTCCGGCTTCCTACCAAGCGTCTACCAAGGGGTGCAATGCCGCACGGATGGCGATCCTGTCCTCTATCTCTCAAATCCCGCCGGGATGGACCGTGACCTGCGTCGCCAAACCCTTGATGCGATGCGCGAGCTGAACACACTCCAGGAAAAATCCCTAGGCGACCCCGAAACCGTCACGCGCATTAAGCAATACGAACTTGCCTACCAAATGCAAGTCTCGGTCCCGGATGCGATGGACATCAGCAAGGAACCACAGCACATTCTTGATCTCTACGGCGCAAAGCCGGGCTATCGGAATGACCTTGAAACCATGGCCGACCCGCGGACAAGCTACAAAGCCGATGACCCATCCTTTGCAAACAACTGCCTCCTCGCGCGCCGTCTCGTCGAACGTGGCGTGCGCTTCGTCCAGCTCTTTGACTGGGGCTGGGACCACCATGGCTCAAGCCCGGGTGAATCCCTCGATGAAACCCTGCCGATCAAAGCAAAACAAATCGACAAAGCCATCGCAGGGCTGATCACCGACCTTAAACAGCGCGGGATGCTGGACGATGTCCTGATCGTTTGGGGTGGTGAGTTTGGCCGTACCCCAATGATGCAAAACAATGTCAACACCGAGATCAAGAAGGGGCTGATTGGCCGGGACCATCACCCACACGCGTTCACGATGTTTATGGCTGGTGGCGGTATCAAGGGCGGCATCTCCCTCGGCGAAACGGATGACCTCGGCTACAACATCACCAAAGACCCCGTCGGTATCCGCGACCTCCAAGCAACAATCATGCACGCCGCCGGGCTGAATCCGCATCGCTTTAGCTATCGTTATCAAGGTCTGGCCCAGCGCTATATCGGCCCATCGGATGAAGGTAAAGTCCTCAAACAATTACTGAAGTTTGGCTAATCGTTGCAATCCGGGTTTTGACGGGATGCCCGGTGCGTGGCAGGGTAACATCTGGTGTAGTCACGCCCAGATTCTGTGAAGTCTGACCGCGTGGCGCGTGTCTTACCAATCACCGCCCGGCGCGGAGTGTGCACACCTATGATGACTTTCACCCAACCGTTTCCACTACTCCGTCTGCGTGCTGCGATCACCGTTGTCATCGCCGCGTTCACATTCGCGATAGCCGCACCGCGCTCGGATGCTCAAGGCATTGGACGTGGCAAAAACATCATCAATGACCGCTTCGCAACCGTCTCAAGCGGGCCTCAGGAAGCGCTCATCATCGATGTCCCTACGGGCAAAGGTGCTGCAACACAGCCCACGGTTGAGCGTCGCCTGCGCGCCTATTGGTCATCACAGCAACGGGCCATCGGGACAAAAACTCAGCCCGCAGGCAAGCCAAAGGCAATCCTTCCCGTTTCAACACTGGTGCGTAACCGGGTCTCAGGACGCATCGTCGCGCCTCCAACCAAAAAGACAACCCGTGTTTTTGGAAACGGTAACATCACGCTCAGTTTTGAAGGCTTCAACGGCGCAAGCCTTGCGGATTCAAACGGCAACCCAATCGTGCTGCAGGACTTCCTCCAGAACTTCTACGAGGTTGTGAAACCAAAGCTGGATGCTATTTACGGCAAGCCATCCACAACCAGCACGGTCGCCATCAAGAGCATGGGCTTCTTCGAGACCGGGACCGCAACCGATGTCGAACGCCTTGCATTCGGTGCCTACAATGTCAGCGAAAACCGCATCTACCTGCCGCTCTACAGAAGCATCGATACGCTTGCGAATGCCTTCCTGCTCAACCTCATCCACGCGTATCATGGGCCGCTCGCCTTCCACTACGATGCGTGGGAACAGGGCTTTGCGCGTGCCGCAGCCAGCATCATCGCGCGTGACCCAAGCCTTGGTTTCCAGGATCCGACGGCCAACAACCTCTACACCCTACTTCCGCAATACGACCTGCTCAACCACCCGGCACTCGGAAACAACACGTTCTTCCCGCCAGCCCAGGCAAACATCCCCATCGATGGACAATTCACCATCGCAAAAATGCTCCAGCCGCGTCTCGGAATGGCAGGAGCTGCATGGCTGAAAGTCTGGATGGAAAATCCTGACTTCTTCCGCCAGCTGAATGAGAGCTATTACGCTGCCGTGGATGCCGACCCAACTGGGAATCTCCAAGGGAATGTGCCATTTCTTGCGGCACTCGTAAAGAATGTCGTCTCCGATGTCGAAGGTTTGCCATTCCAACAGTGGATGCAGCGGCAGTTCATCCTCGATACCAGCATCACGGGTGGCACAAAGCTCTACCCATTCATCCTCCCAAGTGAGAATTCAGCCGCGACCGGGCAGAGCGCCCTCATCGCGCTGGTCTACTACCGCACAACACCAGTTGGAGATGAAACCTTGCTCGATGGCCGTGCGTTTGCCGAGTACCACGATGCGACCGGCTCGCGGATTCCATCGCTGGGTTCATCCAGTGAGCAGGCACAGGTCGTCGATGGCGAAGGCTTTCTGACCACGCTCTCCTTCCCAAGCCAGGGCTTTGATGATGGCCGCATCACGATGGACTTCAGCATCGGGCAAATGACAACCCGCGCTTACCTCCCAAGTGGCATCACCGGAGACCTGCAAGTGATCTGGGCCGGCGCGGCCCCGACAGGCGATGTGAATGTCACACAGCTCCTCACCCCCGGTGGCCAACAGCGGAATGGGCAAACCAATATCGCACGTGCCGGTGCTGGCTTCACCCTTGGAGCTGCTTTCGGTGAGCTCTACAGGACACGCATCTCACGCCCCGGCGTTTCCGTCGGCGAAGTTATCACGGTTAGCCGCAACCTCGGGGATGGCATTAACTGGGTCGTCATCAAAACCGACAACACCGCAGGTGGCATCACGACGGTTAGCAAGCGCTTCCCGACAAACGAGCTCCGCCTCGTCAGCTTCCCGGCACGGCCGCTAAATGCCGACCCGAGCGCCATCATCAAACTCCCGTATTCGGACTTCGTGCTAACCCAGTACGACCCGCTGCGGAACATCTACGAAATGGCAGTGCCTGACAGGCCGCTGCTTGGACCGATTGTCCCCGGGCGTGCCTTCTGGATGAAGCTTGTTCCGGAAAACAAGACCACCCACGAAATCGCCTACACCGGCGAAGTGCCAGCAACCGACATCGATCTGCCAGTCGCAGCGCCATTTGGCTGGAACATGATTGGTAGTCCATTCGATGGCCTGATCGACACGGCAAACCTCCGCGTCGGCTTTTTGGACAATGATCCGATCACCTGGGCCGAGGCAGTCACCAAGAATCTCGTCGCGGAGGACATCTACCGCTGGGATACTGTGACCCGTAAGTACATCGTCGCCACACAGCTCGACAACGCCGAGTGGCAGGGCTATTGGGTACGTGTGTATGCGCCATCCGGTGTCACAATCCTGATTCCGGGCCCCGGTACTACCCGGAGAGTCCAGCTTCCAGGGACATCCCGTGGTGTTCCAGCACCGGCGCTCCAAACGGAGCTGCGTATCAAGATTTCCGATGGCGTTGGCTCCGATGAAACACTGACCGCGGGAACCGCTGCGGGTGCATCGGATGCGTTCAACCCCGGACTTGATAAAGAAGGCCCTCCATCCGCCGGCGGACAGCTGGTTGCATCGTTCAGTGCGCCCAAAGCAAGCCGTGTCCGCGGCCGCCTGTTGCGCGATATCCGCTCCGATGCAAGCAGCCAGAACGCTACCTGGGACATCGATGTCACTCCGGCAGTCACAGGCTCGCTTTCCCTGCGTGTCACACCGGTGAGCATCGGCAAGAATTCGAGAGTCACGCTGATTGATAAGCAATCTGGGACACGCCATGCTGTGAGCCAAAGTGGTCATGTGGTTGTGCAGGGAGCTGCCGGGAAACCGATGCGCTTTCAGCTGACCATCGGCGCCAAATCTTCGGTGCAGCTGCAGGTCAGAAATATCCACATCCAGGCGCCAGGACGTTCCAGCGGTGCTACTCGTATCGTCGTTCAGACCACCCGCAGCGCGGAGACCTCCGCTGAGGTTCAGACGCTCACCGGTCAGAGAGTTGCGATGCTTGCCGCATCCAGGGCGGCATCCGGTATGGAGAGTACGTTCATCTGGGATGGCCGTGGCGCTGATGGAAAAGAAACGCCAGCGGGCAACTATGTTCTGCATATAACGATGGTGGATGAGGATGGTAATCAAATCGTGACCACGCGTCCGTTGACGAGGCTGAGGTAATCCATGGAATCAAAAATGCAAAAACCAACACGCCGCGAGCTGCTTTGGATGATGGGATTTGGCAGTATTGCCATCGGTGCCATCGGGTGCGGAGGTGGCAGCGGTCCAAAGACAGCCAAGACAATCGTCAGTGGTATCGTGCGCAACGCGGCCGACAATGATATTGAAGTCGAAGGGGCAACCGTCCTCATCGGTGGTAAATCAGCGCTAACCTACACGCGCGACAATGCCAGCGCTCAGAATCCGGTTGGGTCGTTCCTGATAAACGATGCGCTTGTTGGTGTATTTACGGCCACAGTAACGGTTCCCGGCAAGCCATCACAGACCATTGC
>JBEEMN010000091.1:0-6033 GCA_041192625.1 Armatimonadota bacterium | reverse complement strand
AGTTGATTGAAGCTGGTAACAAGGACATTCGCCTCGATGTCGGTCAATACCGAACATTGGTCGGGTCCGAAGGTCTTGGCATCGATAACTTCATCAGCCGCTCATTTGCTTTCCAGTTCCTCACCCCAATCCTCGGCCAGGGTGCACGTGCAGGATTTGATCTGAACGACTCGACTCGTGTTACAGGTTCGATTCAGAACAAGTACAGCGGAACCGGCGAGGACAATCGTGATCTTTCCTACGCTCTTACTGTAGACAAGAAGCTCGGCGATGCAAGTGATCTTCGCTTCAACCTCATCACTGGACGCGAGAATGTTGGTGGTAACAACCGTGAAACCAACCTTGCAGGATTCCAATACTCCCGCAAGCTTTCCGATTCGAATGCATTGCATGTTGACTACACACTGCGTTCCGGCCGTGATGCTGCAGACACACGTTACGAAGCCACTGGAGTCAAGGGTGTTCTCGTCCTTGGCCAGTCAAATGGCGGAGCTCTTTCGCTCCGGGGCGAATACCTGCAACAAAACAGTGCTGACTCGGGCATTCTGCCAACCTTGACGGCTACGCCAGGTACCAAGCCAACGTTGACATCGATCGCTGTATCCTACAAGCTCCCTGCAACCAGCAAAACGGTAAGCACAGTTCTCGAATACCGCTATGACCGCTCAAATGACTTCTTCTTTGGCGCCTCCAATGGCCTCAAGAAGGATCAAGGCACATTGTCGATCGCACAAGTCTACAAGTTCTAATTCACAGACCTTTTAGACACCTCAGCGCGGTGCACCATTAGGTGCACCGCGTTTTTCATTAAATTGCCTCTCAGCAGTCTTGACAGGTAAAAGCAAAACAGACTACACTCGCGCATCGATTATCACTCTTGTGGTGTTCATCGATACATACACGTTCACGCAATGTCGCGGGTCGGTTGTTCGAAAGGACTACGGATATGGCGATTACTAAAGTGCAGGGGTTTCAAACAGAGCTTTGTTTCTGTGGTTGCCTAGTGCGTGTATACATTGGTCCCGCGTTCTAACGTCGGGGCCGTTTTCAATTTACCCAAGGAGGAAACATGATCAAGATTGAAGCAGTCATCCGCCCGCAGCGCCTTGATGAAGTAAAGACAGCATTGGATGACCTCGGTGTAACGGGAATGACCGTAACTGAGGTACGCGGCTCGGGTAAACAAAAGGGTTATACGCAGCACTATCGTGGTGCTGAATATACGGTTAACCTTATCCAAAAGCTCAAGCTTGAAATCGTCGCAGCTGACAACGAAGTGAATCGCATCGTAGATGCAATCTCTGCAGCGGCACGGACAGGCGAGATCGGTGATGGAAAGATTTTCCTTTCACCTGTACTCGATGCAATCCGTATTCGTACGGGTGAGCGCGGAAGTGATGCTGTTTAGCATTCAGTAAGCGCGTTTTTCAGTTAGTAAACATTAATCCTCCGCAAAGAGAGGAATGCCTACCCCAAAGGCTTTCGATGCTTGGCACTCACCCTGCCTTGTCCATATAGAAAGGAACGGTTCATGCGACATCCGCATTCCGTGTACGCTAGAGCCAAAAGCTCGATGCGTCGCTTCGCCTACCTCTTGACAGTATTGGTGTCCCTCATCATGCTGTCTTCCAATGCACCAGTGTTGGCACAGAGCGCCTCCCTCACTGATCCGACGGCAACATCTCCGTTGACATCGGCTCCGCAAGAAGTTTCAAAAAATGTCGGCGACGAACAAGGTTTAACGCATCCGGATTTCACGACCAAGTTCGATGGAACAATAAAAGCCGACGATGGAACCGTTAAGAACGAATCTGCCCCTGAACTAAACGCTGGTGATACGGCGTGGATGCTCATCTCTACGGCGCTCGTTCTGTTCATGACGCCTGGACTTGCGTTGTTCTATGCCGGCATGACAAGAAGCAAGAACGTGTTAAACGTTCTCATGCAGAGCTTTGTCTCAGTCTCAATCGTCACTGTTATCTGGGTCGTGGTTGGCTACAGCCTTGCGTTTGCTCCTGGAACCAACGACATGATCGGTGGACTGGACTTTGTGATGCTCAAGGGTGTCGGCCAGACAACATTTGTCTGGAACGGTACCGCGATGGCCATTCCACATCAGGTCTTCATGTCCTTCCAAATGATGTTTGCAATCATTACACCTGCGTTGATTTCAGGTGCGATTGTAGACCGAATGAAGTTCGCCGCGTATTGCTGCTTCATCGCACTTTGGAGCCTACTTGTGTATGTGCCGATGGCACATATGGTTTGGGGCCCAGGCGGAAAGCTCTTCAAGCTGGGCGCCCTGGACTTTGCTGGTGGAACCGTCATCCACATGACCAGTGGAATCTCCGCTCTAATACTTGCGATGCTTGTAGGTAAGCGTCGCCTATCCAGCCATGAAGATGCTCGTCCGCATAACCTTCCGATGACCTTGATTGGAACGGGAATCCTCTGGTTTGGTTGGTTTGGCTTTAACGGTGGCTCGGCAGGAGCAAGCAATGGACTTGCTGGTAGCGCATTCATGGTAACCCATATTGCTGCAGCGTCGGCTGGACTCGTCTGGTGCCTCATCGAGTGGATCCATGTCAAGCAACCTACGGCTCTAGGTTTCGCATCCGGTGCTGTTGCAGGATTGGTAGCGATCACGCCGGCGTCAGGATTTGTGACCCCTAGCTCTGCCATCATCATCGGCGCCGTTGTTCCGCTCATCTCGTACACCGCGATTCAAATCAAGAACAAGCTCCAGCGAGTTGATGACACGTTAGATGTCTTTGCAGTTCACGGCCTCGGCGGTATCTGGGGAGCAATCGCGACTGGCATCTTTGCAGACAAAGCCGTCAATTCCCTTGTACCTACTGACCGTGGCGCACTGATGTCTGCGCAGTTTCAGTCCATCATGTGGGCTGTCATTCTTGCTGGCGTTGGAACCCTCGTGATCGGTCTCCTCCTGAAGGTTCTCTTCAAGGGACTGGCAGTTTCAGCCAACGACGAAGAAGTAGGTTTGGACTTGGCAATGCACGGCGAAGCGGGCTATGTCTCCACGAGCGGCCTGTCTGATGCACGCTCTAAGTAAGTTTGTCGATACTTTCCGTTCAGAACCTTGTGTTCGAACATCATCTGTCTCTAAGGACTTTTGTATGAAATCAGTAACTCTCTCTCTCGTAGCTCCGATCGCTGTCGTTGCGTTCGCCTCGACTCAGGCAAATGCGCAAGGTATTCAGATCGGTGCAACCATAGAGACCAACTACACCGCTAACTTCAATCGCCCATCCACGGGACTAAACGGTGCGATAGGTGCGCCGTATTACTTCAACGCAAAAGAAGGCTCAACGCAGTTGAATCTCGGCGAGCTGCACTTCTTCTCCGACCCATCCGATAAGCGGAAAACTGGCTTTTCGATTCGTATGGTGGATGGCAATGTTGTCGCGGGATTGCCGCTTGGACTCGCGGGCGTCAATACCACCACAAGCAATGTCTACGAAGCTTATGCACGTGTCATTGCCGGTGGTGCAAAGCCTGTTACCATCGATGCTGGAATCTTCCCTACCCACGTTGGTTACGAGACAATTCCTACCGGTACAAGCGCATTCTTCACGAAGGCATTCCAATTTGGACAGCTTCAGCCGTTCTACCACTCTGGTGTTAGAGCACAGTTTGCTGCGACGCCGCGCGCAACGGCCATGCTCTCACTCTTAAATCGTTACAACGGGGTCGAGTCAAATGGCAGCCGGACTCCAGGTCTTGGACTGCAATGGAATCAAGTCCTTTCGTCAAAGGACTCGGTCATCTTCAACTTTGCACGAGCCAAGGACACCGTTGCTGGCGCTGAGCGCGACAAGGCAATCACGAACTTTGGCTATTCGAGGACACTTGCACCGAATCTGACATTGGCAACCGATGCATCAATCGTTTCCGGTGTGCAGGCTGGCTCTGCAGGCTACAAGGCTGGCGCTGTGACCGGCTACCTGACCTATTCGATCAAGTCGGGCGATACCATTTCAATCCGTGCTGAACAGCTGGCAGATGACACAGCTGGAGGCCTGTTCATTCCTTCTGCAGACCCTGGAACAAAGCCAACACTGAGTTCTTTCACCTTGACCTATGAGTTCAAGAAAGGACAAACCGCTGCGAGCAGAACCATGGTTGAGTTGCGACATGACAAAGCAAACACCGGAGTGTTTTCGACAGCATCTGGTACAGCCAAGTCAAGCACGACCCTGACGATTGGTCAGGTGTTTTCCTTCTAGTCAATTCCCTCCAGTGCATTGCACGCGGAGGGACTCTTTTCCCTATCCCGGATAGTTTATGCATTCAGGGATGAACGGAAACCACAAAACCGCCCGCGGCCCGATGGAAATTCATCGGGAAGCGGGCGGTCCTTTTTTCGGTCTTCGCTACGAACATAATTTGATCTAACTGCCGATCTGTTCGTTTACTGTTCGTAACGACACCTTTATTGCTTTGAACGTAAACGCCCTAGTTGTATTGACGGAAGTTGAGTATAACTTTCCCTAAGATAGTGGCATCCCGGGTGATGATTGCCTTCAGTGCAGGGTTTTCCGGCTGGAGACGAATACCACTCGCACCGGCTGGGTAGAAGGTCTTGACCGTTGCCTCATCACCAATGAGTGCTACGACGATGTCACCCTGTGTTGCGGTTTCCTGTTGCTGGACAACAACGATGTCACCGTTTAGGATGCCGGCATTGATCATCGAGTCTCCCTTGACACGCAATGCAAAACAGGATTTGTTTCTTGGAATCAATGCATCCGGTAATGGAAGATAGTCCTCAACACTCTCCTCAGCGAGGATCGGAGTACCGGCCGCTACAGATCCTACCAGCGGTACGGATACCGTTCGTTTTGTCGCCATCGTTGCAGCATCCTGCAACAGCTCAATCGAGCGGTACTTGCACTTTCGGCGACTGATGTAGCCTTTTTCTTCGAGAGCATCAAGGTGTTTTTGAACAGAGCACGATGACTTGAGTCCCGTCGCAAGCCCAAGCTCACGAACGGTTGGTGGTTGCCCGACGGACAGAATACTCTCTCTAATGAGCGATAGGATTTCCTGCTGCCGTGCGTTAATCGATTCCATCTGTGCGATTTACTCCCTGTATCTTTCGAACGCATTGTAGAGGCGAATAGGCGTTTGACGCAAACAACTTTTTGCCTTCATGTGCTCCGATACAATGTGGAATGTCTCAGGATGGGTACATCACATGGTCTTAGGTAAGCGCGTTGTCGTGGTGCTTCCGGCATACAAGGCGGCAAAGACCCTTGAACGAACATTGGCAGATATCGATCGGTCTATCGTTGATGACATCTTGCTCGTCGACGACTGTTCTCCCGATGACACTGTTGCGGTGGCAGAATCCCTTGGCATAACCGTCGTGAAGCACACCCGTAACCGAGGATACGGTGGCAATCAAAAGACGTGTTACAACGAGGCGCTCCGCCGTGACGCTGATATTGTCGTGATGGTACATCCCGATTATCAGTATGCTCCAACGCTTGTTGGTGCTCTGGCATCGCTCATCGCATCCGGTGAATACGATGCCGTACTAGGTTCGCGGATTCTCGGAACTCCTGGCGCGCATAAATCAGGAATGCCACTTTGGAAATACATCGCGAATCGGATCCTGACGCTGATTGAGAATATCCTGCTCGGCGTAAAGCTAAGCGAATATCACACAGGTTTTCGGGCGTTTTCCTCCGATGTGTTGCGTGCGTGCCCGCTTGAGGAAGCAAGTGATGACTTTGTCTTTGACAACCAAATGCTTGCGCAAATAATCTTCTTCAAATTTAGAATCGGTGAAGTATCCGTGCCTACCCGCTACTTTGATGATGCATCATCAATCAACTTTTCGAGAAGCGTCATCTATGGATTTGGTGTCTTGGGTACGGCCATCACGTATGTTTTACAAAAAATGAGACTGATCAGGTCCCCGCTGTTCAACATCCACGGGAAGAAGCTTCCTGCTGCACTGGAAGGGTAACGAAATGGCACGAACGATTCGACTGTTGATTGCGGAAG
>JBEEMN010000090.1:0-6472 GCA_041192625.1 Armatimonadota bacterium | reverse complement strand
GATCGTTATTCTCCCCGTCGAATGTGCCAACAGGTCTTCGTCTGCGCCATGATTGCTTGATGCGTAACGACAACTATGCTAAACACAATTTTGAAAAATGCCATTTTCCCAAATGGATTGCGGCATGAGAACTCCGTGTTGCTGCCGGTCTTCTGGAACCAGCGCGACACCAGCTTGCATCGCGCCCGCAGGGTCATGGCGTACCAGACCTGTCCCCGCAACCATGACCTTGCCCGAGTCAACGGCATCCAGACCAAAAATCGCGCGGAGGACATCGGTTCGTCCAGCCCCCACGAGGCCAGCAAGCCCAACGATTTCGCCAGCCTTTACACTAAGCGAAATGTCTGCAAAGCGGGGCTTACGGGTTAACCCGCTCACATCAAGGGCAACATCACGGGTTAACCCGCTCACATCAAGGGCAACATCACCAAGCTGAGGTTCACCGCGTTCTACGAGGTGGTGGACATCACGCCCGACCATCCAGCGCAGAATTGCATCAACATTCGTTTCCGTCCGCAGCGTCTCGCCGACCTTGAGGCCATCCCTGAGGACGCTTATTCGGTCACAAATGCTGAAGATTTCTTCCATGCGATGACCGATAAACGCGATTGCCTTGCCTTCAGCCTTGAGGCGATCAAGGACGGCGGCCAGTTTTTTGACTTCCCCGGGGGTGAGCGACGCGGTTGTTTCATCCAAGATCAGTACTTTGGCATCCAGCGACAAGGCGGATGCCAGCTCAATCATTTGCCGATCGGCGACGGAGAGGCCACGAACAGGCGCACTGACATCGAGCGTAACTCCAAGCGCTGATAGGTACTTCTCAGCATCCTGGCGCATTTTTGCCCAGTCGATACGACCAGCCTTCGTCGGCTGGCGGCCAATAAAGATATTTTCCGCAACCGAGAGATCCGGAAATGTGAGCGGCTCCTGGTGGATAAGAGCGATGCCTTTGGCTGCGGCATCCCGGGGGCCAGAAAGCGTAATTTCATTACCAAGGAGCGCTAGCTTGCCGGAAACCGGCTTATAGACGCCGGCGAGAATCTTCGCAAGCGTTGACTTACCCGCTCCATTTTCACCGAGGAGGGCATGGACTTCGCCAGCCCTCAGCTCAACGGAGATATCTGCAAGGACTTCGACTGGACCGAAACGCATCGAGATATGGGATGCGCTAAGAATCACAGCTCCCGCTGCCGGGCTCACTGCAGGATTACTCACTTGGCAGCGATACCTGCCGCACGGACGACGAAGAAGTAAGTCCCCGAGCCAACCTCAACGATTCTGCGGTCGCCCTTTTGATAGCCACGCACTGGCATCCCACTCTCGGTAACAACATCATTTGCTCCTGCAGGAACATGAACCTCGGCGGTTGCATTCGCAGGAATCGTCACGGTGAGCGAAAGGGATCCATCATCGGAGCGGGTCCAGCTCGACTTGACTACACCGCGGATGCTGTCATACGAAGAGTTGACATTCTTAAGTGCAGATTCGACTTCAGGCTTTACAACGATACGCTTCCAGCCTGGGCCAATCGTGTCGATGCCGCCGACCGCCGTGTGGAGATACTCGGTGATACAGCCAAGCCAGTAGTGGTTGAAGGAGTTCATCCCAGCATCCTGGAAGCCCTTCTCAGGTGTCCAGCCATCCCAGCGCTCCCACATCGTGGTCGAGCCAAGCTTTACCTGATAGAGCAGCGATGGGAATGTCTCGGTAAGGAAGAGCTGGTCCGCATAGTTTGCTCGTCCGCCCATCCGCAGCGATGGAAGGAGAACAGGCGTCCCGATGAAGCCCGTCGCAAGGTGATCGCCACGTTTCTTGAGCAAATTGACCAGATGATTAGTAGCCTTGGCCCGCAGCTCTACCGGAAGGAGTTCATAGGCAAGCGCAAGGGCATAGAACGTCTGTGAGGACTTACCCTTGTCTTCCACACGGCCATCTGGCGTGACAAAGTTCTCAAGGAATGCCTTGCGCGCCGTTTCCATGGTGTTACGGTAGCGGCGTACGGCGGCACGGTCCCCGATGGCTTCTGCGAGCTCGGCCATCATTTTGGCATCCTGATAGTAGTATGCCGTTCCGTGGATTCCGGATTGCTGGACGCCATCGAGGAGGAGCCAGTCGCCATAAGCGCCGACCTGACGGATGCCATTTGGGGCAACCTTGTCAAGGTGATCCATGAACTTGTTCAGGTTTGCCCAGTGGCGCTTGACCGCTGCGACATCGCCGTACATTTCCCACATACGGTAGGTGCAGACAACGCCTGCATCTTCCCATGCTGCATTTCCAAATCCAACCATGCTGAGGTGTGGTGCAACATCACCGAACATCCCGGCATCGTTTTGTGAATCCTGAACGAGGTCGACAAGCCATTTGGTGTAGAACGGAGCGATATCGCGATTGAACGCAGCCGCCTTCGTAAAGACCTGTGCATCGCCAGTCCAGCCTGCGCGCTCATCACGCTGTGGACAGTCTGTAGGAACATCGAGGTAATTCCCCCGCTGCCCCCAGTCTGTGTTCAGAACGAGGCGGTTGAGGAGTGGATTATCCGATGTAAACTCGCCGGCCTTTGGAAGGTCGGAGTAATAAACAACGGCCTTTACATCTTTAGCCGCTGGAGCATCATCGACGCCTGTGATTTCCACATATTGAAAACCATGGAAGGTGAAGACTGGCTCACAAATGGTCTCGCCATCCTTGCCAAGCGTATAGGTATCAGTCGCCTTCGCAGCCCGGAGGTTGGTGGTGTAGAGGGTGCCATCCGTGTTTAGGAACTCACCATGGCGAACGGTGATCTTTTGCCCCTTCTTGCCATTGACCTTGAAGCGGACGACGCCGGACAGGTTTTGCCCGATGTTGTAAATGAACACTCCGGGCTTTGGATTCGTGCGGCTCTTTGCAGCGATCAGCTCCTGCTCACGGACACCGCTGTTCGGGTGTGCCTGAACAGGGACATCGGGGACTTTGGTCAGCTCCGCAGGTTTCCAACCAGCCGTGTTGAACCCGGGCATCGTCCACGCACCGAGGTCTTTGTTGTAGTCGATGCTCGTGCCCATCAGCATGTCAGCGTATTCGACAGGACCTGTACCGGACATCCATGTTCCGTCAGTAGCCACCATTTGCACACGACCATCGGAGTATTCAATGCGCAGCTGAGCACGCAGCGCTGGGTCGCCGCCGTAGTACTTACGTCGTCCGGTGAATGCCAAGTAGGATGCGTACCAGCCATCCCCGAGGATGCCACCGATGGCATTGTCTCCCGCTTTCAGATGTCCAGTGACATCGTAGGCGAGGTAGTGAACGCGCTTGGTGAACTCGGTCCAGCCTGGTGAAAGGGCATCGTTTGAGACAGCCTTGCCATTGATGCTGAACAGGTAGCTACCAAACGCGGTTGCATAGAGGGTTGCCTTGACAACGGATGCCTTGGAGCGGTCGACATTAAAGTCCTTGCGGAAGTAGGTCGGAGGGTCCATTGGCATCGCGACCGCAACCGTTGCGGAGTTCCACGGGGCCATCCCGTAATCGCCCAGCACTGCCGCAGCCGTATACGTTCCGTTTGGAGCTGCAGCGCCTTGCCAGGATGCATCCGTAACGATGGTGGTGTCCGTCCCAGCCTTGATTTGGACCTTCGCTACAAAGCCAGCGGGGTCATCTCCCTCGTTCTTGACATCCACTGAGATGACATTTGGCCCAACTTTGAGTGCGCTCGAAATGTCAGCCGACTGGATTGTGGTCCAACCGGCACCGGTCGAGACAACTTTGCCGTTTACCGAAATCGTGTAGGAGTTGTCACCAGCGGCGATAAGGGAACCTTTGATCGCGACATCTGCCGGGAGATCAAACGTCTTACGGAATGTACGGACGCCAGCCTTCGGGGATGCGGCTTCGGGTGCGTACCAAATCCATTTTGCGCCGCCGAGTCCAGTCGGTGCTGCAGTAACTTTGGTTGTCTTTGCTGCCAGCCAGCCACCCTTCCAGTCAGCTGCAGTTAAACCCTTGGTCCACTGTGCCGGGGCGCTCCAGCCGCTTACATTTCCATCCTGGTCCCAGACGCGAACCTGCCAGAAGGCTGTTTGTGCGGCTTGAAGTTTCTTGCCAGCATATTCGATCTGCGCTGTCTCGGATGACTTGACTTTGCTCGTATCCCAGAGGTTGGCGTTTCCTGCCTGAAGGGCCTGAACACTGTTTGCCACACGAATCTGATAGGCAGATTGCCTCTGATTGCGTTCCTTGCTCGTAACTTTCCAGAACAACCGTGGCGTGTCGGAATCGACCGCCATCGGGTTCACAAGATACTCGGTTCGGAGGGTGACGGGAGTGATATTTGCGGATGCAGAGCTGATGACAACACCGGCAATACCTAGGGAGATGGCTACGTTGCGCATGCGTCAATATTAGGCACACATCGGGCATGTGTCAATGAAGCAAAACGCCGATTGGATGAACCAATGGGTGTAAGGGCACGTACGGGATGTCATTAGACGTTCAATTAGCAAAACAAAAC
The DNA here is from genome assembly GCA_041192625.1 of Armatimonadota bacterium. GTDB lineage: Bacteria > Armatimonadota > Armatimonadia > Armatimonadales > Armatimonadaceae > CAIRTT01. The sequence goes on along the minus strand of JBEEMN010000090.1, from coordinate 1,977 downwards.
GCCGACTGGATAAACCAATCGGCGTTTGTCGTCTCTGGCAATTCGTAGCGACTAAGCCAAAGAATCAACCTTCAGGTCGAGATAGTCCATTTCAGCAGCTGAAAGCTCAACCAAGCTGGCTGCCGCATTTGCGGTCATCTCGTCCGCATTTGCCGAACCAACCAGTGCATAGATATTGAGCGGATAGTTCAGGACATAGGCGAGAGCGATCTGCGGCATCGATAAGCCCTTCGCAGCGGCGAGCTCGCCAGCACGGTCGACGCGCTGGAAGTTGTCCTCGGATGCATAGCACTCGACAGCGAGCTTTCCAAAGTAATCCGTAAAGTCCGCCGTGTTTGTGCGCGTGATACGACCACTCATGAACCCGCCGGCCATCGATGACCATGTAAACAGCGGCGTGTTTTGCGCTGCGTACCAGTCACGGGATGTAGCATTTTCGGGACCACTGATCGTTACACAGTCATCCCATGGCTCTTTGAGCTGACGTGCCAGCGAGAAGTTAGGACTGGAACAAGCAAACCCAACCTGCCCGGATGCCGCTGCGTAGGCATTTGCTTCAGCTAGTCGCGCCGTGGTCCAGTTGCTTCCACCAAATGCGCCGATCTTCCCCTCGCGGACGTACTGGTTCAGCGTGTCTACAAGTGGTTCAACTGGGACATTAATGTCATCACGGTGGAGCACAAACATGTCCACATAGTCGGTTTTCATGCGCACGAGGATGTCGTGGAGCTGTGTTCCGATGTCGTATGGCGTAACGCGGTTACGTCCATCCCCAGGATGGCATCCCTTTGCAATCACGACCAGATGGTCACGATTCCCACGTGCCTGCATCCACCGACCGATGATTCTGTCCTGCGCACCGCCCCCATAAATGTAAGCAGAGTCAATCGCATTGATTCCCACTTCAACCATGGTGTCAAGCTGGCCAAAGCCAATCGCTTCATCCTCAGTATTGATCTGAATCGATCCCTGCACAATGCGTGTGATCGGCAGGCGCACACCCGGGATAGAACCCGTTTTAAGTGTTGGCATTGTTATCTTCCGTTCCTAAGATTTCACTTCACGTGCGGATGCCGTTATCCGGCCATCCCCACCAAACATCGCAATAAAGCTGCTCGTCCAGCTGAGCGTTCCGGGTCCAAAGGACAAGTCAATGGACTGAATATATGGCTCTTCGACATAGTAATTTTTGATGGAGTACACCGATGCGCTTGTCCATGCTCCGCGGGCAGCATTGCGATATGTATGCCCCTCGGTCTGCAGGCGGTTAAGACCAACTTCCCACGTGGTATCCGTAACCTTCCAGCCCTTGTCCATCACAAGCAGGGTCTGCTCGTTACTGTTACGGTTGACCGTTACTTCAACGCCTCCGCCAGCTGCTGCAAACCGAATGGATTCCATTCCATATGCGTTTGCATCAAATGCGTAGGTTTTTCCGATTGGTAGGCGAACCCTTGATGTCACCGCTTTAGGAACCGGAACTTCGGCCTTGCGCGTACGCTCAGCCAGGCGCGTATCGGCAGGAGCATTTGTCGACGCCCCAACAGCTGGCAGCACCGTGGCATACAGAATATCCAAAACACGCTGCATATCTGCAACACCACTGGTGATGGCAACGGTCAGCTGCTTATCCGGGAAGACCAGACAGTACTGCCCAAATGCACCATCCCCGCGGAAGCCATTGTTACGACAGCGCCAGAACTGATAGCCGTAGCCCTGTGCCCAGTCGCTGTTTGCATCGTTTCCGTTGCTGATCTGCTTCTGGGTAGCAGCTTCCACAAAAGACCTAGGCAAAATCCGCCGGCCCTTCCAAACACCCTTATTGCGGTAGAGCTCACCGAGCGCGGCGATGTCTTCCGTTCGGATGTGCAGTCCCCAGCCACCAGCGGTGATTCCGGCAGGGTTGGTTTCCCAAACCGGATTCTCGATGCCAAGCGGGCGGAACAGACGTGGACCGAGGTAGTCCAAAACGGTCTG
>JBEEMN010000089.1:0-6184 GCA_041192625.1 Armatimonadota bacterium | reverse complement strand
TAGCAGTGGTCGGTATTGACATCAAGAATAGTCTACAGGTCAGACATGCAACCCTTCCAGTTACCGATGGTGCCCCTGCGACGTGCAGCATCCGGATAGAATCTCTGACAAAATGCGCGCACCTTTTGACCAACCGAACATCATTTTTATCCTCGCGGATGACCTTGGCTACGCAGACACCGGCTACACAGGGCAGAAGGATATCCAGACACCAAACCTGGATGCGATGGCGCGCGATGGCATCCAATTCACCCGGGCCTACACCGGTGCGCCCGTCTGTGCCCCGAGTCGCTGCACTCTCCTCACCGGAAAACACACAGGCCATGCCCGTATCCGTGGGAATGGTGTCTACCAGCTGCGCGAATCCCCGGATGACATTTGCATTGGAGATGTCCTTAAGGCCGCGGGGTACAAGACCGCGTTAATAGGCAAGAGTGGCCTCTCGGGCAACATCGATGATGGTGCGCACCCAAACCGCAAAGGCTTTGACCACTTTGTCGGGTTTGTCAGCCATGCCGCCGCGCATCGGCACTACCCGGCCACGATGTACAAGAACGGCAAGCCGCTCCCAATGCCCGGAAACCAGGGTAAAGATGGCGCAACCTATGACAACACGGTTTTCCTCAAGGAATCACTGCACTTCATCCGTGAAAATGCAGCAAAGCCATTCTTTCTCCACATCGCGCCGACGATTCCACACGCCGACCTCGCCGCCCCTGAGCAGTTCATCAATCTGTACCGCGGCAAGTTCACCGAAGAGCAGGCACCAGCGGGAGCCTATCGGAAGACTGCTGAGCCAAAGGCAACCTACGCAGCGATGGTGACCTACCTCGACCATATGGTTGGGGAGGTCTTGGCAACGCTTCGGGATGCGGGACTCGCACGGAACACGCTGGTTGTGTTTGCGAGTGACAACGGGGCGATGCAGGAGGGCGGCTACCTCCGAAAGTGGTTCCAGTCGAGCGGCGAGCTTCGCGGTGGGAAGCGTGACATTTATGATGGTGGAATCCGCACGGCCCAGCTTGCTTGGTGGCCCGGTGTGATTTCCGGGGGAAGCAAATCGAACATCGCCACGGCATTTTGGGACTTCCTCCCGACAGTTTGCGACCTTGCGGACACGAAGGCACCCGCGGGGCTTGATGGCATCAGCTACGCGCCGACGCTCCACAAGCGGTACGGCAGGCAGGCCATACACGATGTCCTTTATTGGGAGTTTCACGAGATGGGTGGGCGGCGCGGCGTCCTTCTCGATGGTCGCTGGAAGGCGGTTCAGTATGGGGTGAATGCGGCCAAGCAGGGTGATGTGGAAGTGTACGACACGCGGGTGGATCCATCCGAGAAGCGTGACATTGCTCGTGAGCGCCCTGACCTAGTCGATGCAGCAAAGCGGGCATTTGCACGTGAGCGCACAGCCGATTCGGAGTATCCATTTAAGGGATCGTAAACACCAATGCAGGTCTGTGACATACGTCATGCAGGGTGCCTGTGTCCGACAAATCGGTGGTATTGTTTTTGCGACGGCACGTCCCGAATCAAAGCTGTCTTGGAGACACGAATATCGTGCAGATGACTTATTCTGTGGATGGAAAACGTTTGTTTAACCCTTGTTGGTGCGGTGGAACAGCGTTTGTAGACAACTTCCTCGGACAATACAAAACGTGCTCCGTCATTCGATGCGTTCAGTGTGGCCAGCTTCGAACATTTCCTGAGCCAAGCGCTGATTCTCTTGAAGTCATCTACTCACCAGCTACGGAAAAGTATTCTGAGGATGGATTTAATGCGGAACGGGATGCCCTCTTCACCGGGTTCGGTGGAGATGTTGTGCGGAACCTGACTCCTTTCGTACCGAAGAATCCTCGCCTCCTTGATGTTGGATGCAATATGGGGCATTTGCTGTTTGCAGCACGAGATGCTGGCTGGACTGCGGATGGCTTGGAGATCAACCAGGGCCTGATTCCAACGCTGCGCAGTCATGGCTTCACGGTTTACGATACGTTTCTCGAAACGGCCGCTATCGCTCCCGGCACCTATGATGTCCTTGTCGCCAATCAAGTCCTTGAGCACGTCCCAGACCCATTGGGATTTTTGCAAGCGGCCAAGCGGGTTGTGAAGCCAGGTGGAATCATCTTCCTGAGCCTCCCGTGCTACTGGAGCGCATACCCAGTCCTGCTAAAGCGTGACAGCTGGTATTCCCTCTTACCAGAAGAACATATCTGGCAGTTCAGCCAACCCAACCTGATGACACTCCTGCAACGAGCAGACTTGAAGGTCCTTGATTACAAGCGTGGCTGCTCCGACTTTGCCGGCAAGCTGTCGCCAAATCCTAAGTCATGGATTCGCTACGCAATCTACAAATGGCCAAAGTGGTTTGGACTCGGCGATTTCCACAATGTCGTGCTTCGCAACGGGGATTGATAGTTGTTTCTTCAGGGATGTGAGTTAGGTTGTTTAATTGTTAGGGCGGCAAGGGCAAAACCGTCGTCATACGGAGAACAGAAAATCCCCACCTGCCAACAGACACGTGGGGATTTATTTCGAACTTAAATCAACAAGAAACTAGCCAGCGACGTGGATAACAGGCCTCTCATTCGACTTCTGCACCGCCCGACGCAAAATTTCGTGCGTCAGTGGCGCAATGTCTCCCTGCCCGGAGAGGAAAAACTTCGCAAGGAAGAGCAATGGGCTTGACTCAATCCAGTGGAAGTAGACATGCGGGCGCCGATTCGTGATGGTCGCAACTTTGATCATCAAGGCAGCGATGCCATTTGGAACGGCAACACCCTTGCAGCGCAGCACCCAGAAGCCACCCACTTCATGGCCTTCAACCATCAAGGTTGTTCTGAACTCAGAGCTGTCACCGACATAGACCTCAACAAATGCCGTTTGAGCTTCCTGTGAGAAGTGATGGAGCCAGCTGGCCTCACGTTCACTTGCCGAGTACTCGTGTGCATCCCCCGCATCCGGGTGGTTTGCGATAAACCGCATCTCACCCGTCTTCGCCATCTGCTCAATCATCCACTGCGCTTTTTCATCCAGGATGACATCTTTGACGCGGAGCTCCGTAACGCGCCACATCCGGCTCACAAATGCAATCGCGAGAATCGCAAAGATGAAGAAGGATGCGATTTTGACACCATCCGGGCGTTCCACAACATTGACCACGGTGGTGTAAAGGAAGACCAATGCAATGACGCCATACGGGATGGCTTTTCCAACGCCGTGCCGACTGAACATCGAAATGGTCACGGCTACCGCCGCACTCGTCATCAGGACCAGAACGCCGGTCGCATAGGCGCCGCCTTGAGCATCGACGTTTGCCTTGAAGACAATGGTCACGACAATCGCGATAGCCATAAAGACCATCACAAGTGGGCGTGTTGCGCGGGTCCACTCAGGCGCCATCCCGTAGCCAGGGAGGTAGCGAGGGACGATGTTGAGCAAACCAGCCATCGCGCTTGCGCCGGCGAACCAGAGGATTGCGATGGTTGACACATCGTATGCAGTGCCAAACGCCTTACCGTAGAACTCATAGGCCAAGTAAGCAAGCGCGCGTCCATTGGCGGGTTCGTGCGGCTTGAATGCCTCTGCTGGAATCAGCATTGTTGTCACAAGGCTGCTTGCGATCAGGTACACACTCATGATGAGTGCGGCACCAATCAGCAGCTTCTTTGTACTACGAATCCGGCCGGCGGGGTTGGCTTCGGTGTCATCCTTGTCGCCGGTAACGAGTGGCATCACAGCAACACCCGTCTCAAACCCTGAGAGGCCAAGCGCAAGTTTTGGGAAGTACAGCAGCGAGAGCCCAACCAATGCGAGGTGGTTGCCATTGGTTTTCAGTTCAAGCGCATTCCCCCAATTTGTCCACAGCTCAGGGTGCGTCGCGAGTATCGAGATTCCTTTGCCGATGACTGCAGCGTTCATCCCGAGATAGGCAATAACGAGTACGACTGCGATCCCGATGGCTTCTTTAAAGCCCTTTAGAAAGACGCCACCAAGGAGCAAGATAAGTCCAAGCGTGATGCCAATCTGCCAAGCAACCGGGTTGTGGTCCATGAGGGTGTGGAACAGCGGGTTTTCCCGGACGTGCGTCGCGGCATCCGCGGCCGAGAGGGTGATTGTGATGACAAAGTCTGTCGCGACAAACCCAAGCAGCACGAGAACGAAGAGGCGCGCATTCCAGCGGGACAGCAGGCCTTTGAGCATGCTGATGGAGCCTTCTCCATGCGGGCTTTCCTTGGCGATCTGTGCATAGATCGGGAGTGCGCCGAAGAGCGTTAGTAGCACGAGGACAAGCGTTGCGACGGGCGAGAGGGCTCCCGCGGCGATAAACGCAATACTTGGTTGATAGCCAAGGGTCGAGAAGTAGTCGACGCCGGTAAGACACATCACCTGCCACCAGGAGTGCGTGTGCTGATGCTCGGTCTTGACATCCTTTTCGGACTCAAAATAACCTTCAGGTATGACGTAGCCATCCAACAGCCACGACATCAATTTCTTATTCATTCTAATAAACCTATGCAGCAGGACTGCAAAGCAGCATTTATATGAGCCGCCTGTCAACCGTAGTCATACATATCCGGAGCTGAATCCATGACCAAGTGGTCAGGATAAACATTGACGCTAACCTAATTTGAGGTTGCGTTCAGGGGCTGGTGCCGCTGGTGCAAAAGGTGTCCCGCGAGTGAAAGGCAGATTTACACTCCCAGCAGGCCCTGTTTGTGACCAAATAGCTGGCTAAAAACCTTAGAACGACTCTTCCGCGACGAACAGTGCGGCGCACCCTCCGGCGAACCAATGCCCTCAGGTTTCTGCGTGAACCAGCCCGTCGGCCCTTTGTGGGTACCTCTAAATGGGCCTGTGCAAAAACGCGGTGAATCTGGGATTCGGCCCAGTTTCGAATGGGCTGGCTTGGAGAAACCGGGACAATACATCCCCGGAACAGGAGGAGAAGGGCAATTACGATGAGTCGAAAACTGATGGAAACATCCAAAAGCCGTGGCAATGCGAGCATTCTATTGCCGTCTATCGTCATCTGCAGATGGAACTATACCGCTTAATGTCATCGTGTGTCTTCATGTAGGTTCAATGTCGAAAATGCGGGACATGCGGTAAACCAGCTATCCGATCATCTGGTCGCTCATTTATCTAACCGGCTGTGACAACGGCATTCAAACAAGGTAGGTTCAGCGTATGGAATATCGATCCAACTGTTCGCGCCGTGAGCTCCTCGCACTCTCGTTCACAGCGGCATTACCGTTGATGCAGCATTCACAGAACGATTGGATGGCCCAATATCCTCTCCTGGCCAAATACTGTAAGTCGCTCCGAACAGTCAAAGGCGGGATGTTCCAGATAGGAAGCGACACGCACGCGGACATCGAACGGCCGCGCCACGCAGTAACGCTGTCTCCTTTCCGTCTTGGAGCGGCTCCTGTAACGGTTGCCCTCTGGAAGGAATACTGCAAGGCGATATCCATGGAAATGCCCGCTCCGCCCACCTGGGGCTGGCTGGATGACCATCCGGTTGTCAACATTTCGTACAGCGATATCACGACAGCGGTTCATGCATCCGGGAAGCCGGGGTTTCTCGCGTGGGCGGTCGTGACATCCGGTGTTCCATTGATGCTCCCAACCGAAGCGCAGTGGGAGGCCGCCGCGCAAAGCAAGCGCGCATCCGATACCTATCCTTGGGGACCGACCTTCGACAGCAGCAAGCTTTGGTGCTCTAAGGATGCCTGGAAAGATGCACAAAAAACAGCATCCACGCTGCGCAAAGACCGGATTCACAGCAACGCGCACGGAATCCGAGACCTCATCGGAAATGTCTGGGAGTGGTGCCAAGACTGGAATGGGCCGTACTCGGCAGACAACCTTGTAGATCCGCTTGGCCCGTCCACCGGCACGCGCCGCGCTCTCCGCGGAGGCTCTTGGTACAACGAGTGGCCGGATGTTTTCCGCACATCCTACCGCTACCGGATGCTGCCCGATAAGCGCGAGGACAATATCGGTTTCCGGCTAGCGGCGGCAAAATAGCGCTTACGGGATGAGAAGCGGCGCGGCGGCGCAGGACATCTGATCGGTGAACAGTAACCATCCAGTAACCACAAGGGGAACTTCACCAAATGCAGACCAAGCGCTACCAACAAACTAAATTCGCGATCGGCTATTGGGTTGAGCCTCCATT
>JBEEMN010000088.1:0-6185 GCA_041192625.1 Armatimonadota bacterium | reverse complement strand
CACCAGCCGCCAAGAGCGCCTGCGTTTGTTGTTTGGCCTTTGCCTGATCATCGAATGAGCCCGTATACGTTACACGCACATCCACCTTCGGATCTGCAGCCTTCGCACCTGCTACGTAGGCTTCAAAACCAGACTTGATAATCTTGATGTCGATGCCGCCAACGGCAGCAATCTTATGCGTCTTCGAGAGGCTTGCGGCAACGTATCCAGCAAGATACGTCGCTTCGCGCTCGCTGATTTGCAGTGGAAGAAGATTTGCACCTTCGGTACGGCCGCCCACAACAACAAATGTCGTGTTTGGAAAGTCCTTCGCAACCACTGCAGCCGGAGTGTCATATTCGCTGCCGTGGAGGAACACAAGTGTGTTTCCGCCTTCAGCAAGCTGCCTGATCGCGGCTTCGACTTCTGCCTTCGCTGGCTCTTCAATCGCAGGAGTCAGCGTAGCGCCGGTTTCCTTGGCAATCGCATTGACAGAATCCTGAGCAAGCTGGCACCAGCCACCATCGTTCACCTTACCTGGGGTAATCAACCCGATTTTGACGGTTGAAGATGCACCAGCATCGGCTTTTGGAGCATCAGATGTGGTTTCTTTGCCCGCAGGCGCACAACCAATCAGTCCAATCATCCCAAAGGATGCCAAAAGCGTAAGGTTTCGTCGAGAAATGAGCATTAGTGCCTCCAATGTAAACGTAACGCAGAGCATACCTTTCTGTTCGCTAGAATGTCAACGTACCGGGAGACCCCGCGTGGTACCATCCGAATCGCGATGCGCTTGGTGTTACAAAGAGTCAGGCAGGCAAAAGTTGATGTCGACGGCGAAACCGTCGGGTCCATCGGCATGGGTTTGCTGGTACTCATCGGGGTTTCTCCGGATGATGGTCCCGCGGATGTCAAATGGTGCGCAGATAAAATCGTAAACTTAAGGCTTTTTCCTGAACCCGGCGCAACGGATGGCATGGAACTTTCACTCTCCGATGTAAATGGCGAAGCATTGCTTGTTTCGCAATTTACGCTGATGGGGGATTGCCGGAAGGGACGCAGGCCATCATGGACAGGCGCGGCCCGGCCTGAGCTTGCGGAACTGCTCTATCAGGATGTCTGTGATGCTGTTCGAAAGCATGGCACCGCTGTGGCTACGGGGCGCTTCCGGACCGAAATGGAAGTCTCGTTGACGAACTGGGGTCCTGTGACCGTGGTACTTGATAGCCCCAAGAGGGTGTAGGACGTGAGTGGTATGGCTGATGACTTGTTCAGTGATGTGGAACCTATACCGGCCGACCCGGATGCAGATTCGCACGCCGATGTAGATTTCGATGCACCGGATTTAGGCGATGAACGTGGTGACGGAAATGACCCGTTTACCGTCATCTCCAATGATCAAATTGAGAATGCTGACAAGCTGATTGCGGATGGCCAGGTTCAGGAAGCCCTCATCCAGTACCGCAGTGCCGTTCGTAAAGCCAATGAAAAAGGCGAGGATGATACCGAGCAGCGTATCGACCTCGGGGATGCCTATGTCTACTCTGGACAAGGCCTAAACGCATTCCGGCAGTACCGCCGCGCCATCAAAACCGCTCCGCAGCGGGCCGAACCACACTTCGCGATGGGCGAGCTCTATATGTACTATGGGCGCCTTCAGCCGGCGATCTTCGAGTTTCGCAAGGCGGTGGCGCTCGAACCCAAAAACTCCTACTACCATTACAAACTAGGGGATGCCTGTGCACAGGCTGGAAACCTAGAAGAAGGCATTACAGAGCTCGAGGCATCCGTGCGCTATAAGCCGCAAGATGGCTTCTACCACTTTTGGCTTGGGGACATGCTCGTCCGTGCGGGTCGGAATACCGAAGCCGTCAGGGAAATGCAGCAGGCGACCATTTTCAGTCCAGTGGATGCCTATTACAACGTTCGCTTAGGGGCTCAGTACCGGCGGATGCTCCAGTTCCGGGATGCCGCCGTCGCGGTCCGTCAGGCAGTACGCCTCGCGCCGCAGAATTCCGCGTACCACTGTCTTCTGGCCGATCTCTACAGCGAGCTGCGTCTCGATAAGCATGCTGTGTTTCATTACCAGCGGGCTGGTGTCTTGGATGCATTCGATGCTGAACAGCTCAAGCGTTTACGGCGACATGCTGGAATCGAAGATGACAGTGAGTGGGAAGAACCTGAGGACTTGAACCTCCTCATGCCCCGGATGGAATCAACAGGAGAGGCTGCAAATCCCACAGCTGAGCCCGATGATGACCAATCGGACGAAGAACTGGACTAGGCCTCGTCGGAAACGAGCGGTGAGTCACGCCGAAAGGGTGTGATTCCGTGAATTTTTGGCATCCCCGACTTCGTGAATTCGAATCCGGCACGCTCAGGAGTTTCATCTGCAGGAATGACATCGGCGTGCGCACTTAGCATATTTTTGTCGTTTGTGACCACGATGGCTGAATGCTTGCACGCCCAGCGCAGAATCACCCGGTCCGCCTCTTCACCGTGGGTGATATGCAGACTTCCCTGATCAATAAGCTGCGTCAGGACATCCGGGTCAGTGACATTGTGCTTAAGATTGGCATCCGCATAGATATTCACAGGGAAGTAGCCATCCAACACAAGCTGCTGCCAGATGGAACGAATCCGGGATGCATGTGACACCGATTTGTCGCCAGCTTTACCGCTGTTCCATCGAGCAATATTTGATGCATCGATGACTGCCGCGCGCCAGTGATGGTTTTGCAGTGGAATCAGTGCCCAAGGCGATGATGACTCTCTAAGGCAGGCTTCGATGGCAAGGGCCAATGCATCATCCTGTTGGAGGAGAAGCTCCTGACCTTCGCGCACACGGGTGATATAGCTGACATCACTTCGTTCGATGCGCCGGATGATTTCTCTGACCGTACAGCTATGCCGACGTCCATTTTCAAGCGGTAATGACAATGATTCGGAGTCTGAAATACGCCGTGTTGCGAGGGCATCGACTCCGGCAAGGAGCCGCTTTGTGGCAGCGCAGTCCAGCGTTGCAGGCAAGAGATGCTCAAATGCCTTCCGGTTGCGAGATCTCAGACGTGCCAGCGGATGTACGAGTTTACGCATTGCATCATCTGGGACGGTAGAAACCAGAGCACGCATCGCAGAGACCACATCCTGCGAAACACCATCCGTGGCAATTGCGCGCAATGCCAATGTGAGGCAGTCAAGGGCATCTGAATAACGCTTTTTACTGATGAACAGTCGGAGCGCTTCGCCAAGGAGCGCAAGAGCTTCATCATCGCGCTTGCCACGTAGGAGCGCTTCGGCCTGCACGTGGCGGAGGGTTGCGATGTCGACTTGCGTCAGGGAAGTGTCATTCAGGAGATGTGTCACCATCCGCTGGATTGCGTTCCATTCCGCTTTGCCATGCAACATAATCGCCTGCATCGCTGACTTGACCTGTGGAGCAATCGCGTGCTCAACCGCCTTGTCTACGGACAGGGGAACGCTGCGAGCCGCTACTGGCGACTTCAGTTGCTTGCGTAAAGTATCCACCTCACCCTGGAGCACGGCTTCATTGCGGAGGACTTTCAATGTTTCCGTCTTGAGGCGCGACGGGCGCTTGTCAGCCGGGTATTTCCGGAAATCAGTGCCGCGTTCGGTTTCGATGATGTCCTGGATGCGGTCAACGAACTCGGTTGCAAATTTGGATGATTTCTGAAGGGCGATGACTTCTGCATCGAGGCGTCCAAGTGTTGCCTTGGAGTCATCCAGCTGCTGTTCAAGCTCTTTAATGCGTGCCTCGGCAGCAGACAGCTTCGTGTGGAGCTCGGGGAGTGAGTCTACATGTGTGTCTGGGACCAGCGTGGCATCCGGATGCTGAAGGCTTCCTGAAATTGCCTGTTCCGTCTTTGTAAGCTTTGCTACAGGTATCGTGGCTGGTTTCTGACGCTGCATCCGGGAGAGGCCACCGCGGGATGCGTCTCCTTGTGGAGCAGGTGGAGCTGCTTCCGCAGCAGTAGGCGATGCCGGTTCGGTCGATGTCATCCACTTCGCGGCGAGGACGGGAGACTTTGCAAGCGTTTGTGCGATCAGTAGCTGGTTTGTCGGCATTTTGACAAGCTCAGGGAGAAGTCGAAACGCAGATGGCTGGATTTTATTCGTTCTTAGGAACGCGATGATGCTGGCTGGTTTTGTTTTGGCAAGCTCTGCCTGCCACTCCGCCTGCGTCCACTCGGTCGGCAGGCGAATTGAGTCATCCGTGGCTACATCCACACCATCGGATTCTGTGCTCATGCCTAGGCATCTGCTTTCAGCATTTGTAGCGGGATCAGGGAATGTCCAGAGCGCAAGGCTGAGCGTTTCAACTGACCGCAGGCAGCGGCAATTTTCTGTCCACGTTCCTGTCGCTGAGTGACGGTTACTCCGTAGGATGCGACAATATCGCGGAAGCGGCGCGTACTCGCGGACTGAGGACGTTTGTACGCAGCTTCGACATCTGTGGAGTTATACGGAATCGTGTTCAGCGCGCACAGTGGTTGCTTTGCGAGGAGCTTTCCAAGGGCGTGCGCATCTTCATCACGGTCATTCACACCCGCCAACAAGACATATTCAAACGTCAAGCGACGATTGGTCTGGTAGACATATTCGCTGCAGGCTTGCATCAGGCGGGCGATGTTGTGCTTGCGGTTCAGCGGGACCAGCTCATCGCGGAGGTCATCCGTTGGTGCGTGCAGCGAGACCGCAAGCGTTAGCGGCAGGTCCATTTGGGCCAGTTTTTCAATCGCTGGAATGACACCAACAGTACTGACAGTCAAGTGGCGCCAGCTAAGTCCCATCTCATTTGCCATCAGGGTCAGTGCTTCGATGACATTTGGCAGGTTCAGAAGGGGTTCGCCCATTCCCATCATCACCACGTGTGAGATACGTTTTTCGGGCTGGAGAGCCTGGACAATGAGCAGCTGATCGATGACTTCGGCGGTGGTCAGGTTACGAACGAGGCCTTCGGTACCCGTAGCGCAGAATGAGCAGCCCATTGGGCACCCGACCTGGCTTGAAATACAGATACTCGTACGGTTCTCGTAGGGTAGAAAGACCGTCTCGACAACTTCACCATCACTGAAGGAAAGGAGGTACTTAATCGTTCCATCCACGGCTTCTTGTTTGCCAATGACAGTACAGCTCCCGATGGTGTAGGTCTCGGCGAGTGATTGGCGCAGGGCAACGGGAAGTGTGGTGATTTCTTCGATGCTTCGGACACGTTGTGTGTAAATGCTGTCCGCGAGCTGTTTGCCTCGGTACGCAGGCTGGCCGATGGATTTGACGATGTTAGTTAGAGCAGCTGTGTCCAGCCCGGTAAGAGTTTGCACGATGTTCGAGTATACCGATTGTAGGAATCGCAGGCGCAAAGTAAGGCACTACGTTTTCACCGCTTGTCGCTCAAGGATTCGTTCAGGACTGGGATTCTGTCGTGATGCCAAGATATCTGGGCGGTCTGACGGATGCTTTTGCAGTTCCGAGGGCCACCAGGGTCAGGATGTACGGTAGGGCGAGGAGAATGGGGTACGGCAGCCATGTGTTTCCGCTTGCTTGAAGGCTTGCCTGGAAGACATCGAGGCCGGCAAACGCAAGTGTCCCGATGGCTGTCCAGAGCGGTGACCACCGTCCGACAACGATGAGAGCCAAGGCCACAAAGCCTCTGGATGCTGTCATGTTGTCGGTGAAGTTGTTGGAAATGCCAATGGACAGTGCTGCGCCGCCAAGGCCGCAGAAAGCCCCACATGCAAGACTCGCAAAGAAGCGATACCGGAAAACGCTGTAGCCAGCAGCGGTAACGGCTTTTGGGAGCTCGCCGGTTGCCGCGATGCCTATTCCAAGGCGTGTCCGATACAGCAGCCACCACAGAGCTGGAATCAAGAGAATGAACAGCATTGTGAGGATGTTCATCCCTGATAGGAGAAGAGGGAGGCTTTGCGCTTTCAGAATGGTCGGATGTGACTTTTGCAGTGTTCTTGAGAGGACTCCGGTGATGCCGATGGCAAGGAAGTTAACCGCTGTGCCGACGATGACGTGGTCGGAGCGCATCACCAGTGTAAAGAGATTGTGGAGGGCAGCGGCAAGCATCGCACAAACCATCGCGGCAAACACGCCGACCAGAGGATTCCCGGTGATGCTTGTAGCGATGACTGCGGCAAGCGCCCCAATCAGCATCATTCCCTCGAGTGAGATTTGGA
>JBEEMN010000087.1:0-6202 GCA_041192625.1 Armatimonadota bacterium | reverse complement strand
TAGCGAGCCACTACTCGAACTGACAAAACAAAACCCCGCGCGGCAAGCAAGCCATGCGGGGTTTCTTCGTAACTGCTAGGCAGGTTTACATCAGGTGCGGTGATTCACCTTGGCTGGCTGAAGCGCGACAGTGCTCGCATAAGCGGCTTCGACGACTTCGACTGCGCGCAGACCATCCGTGCCGCTTGCAGCCTTTTCATGCAGCGTCCCGCTAAGCAGGCTCTCTACAAATGCTGCGACCATGCCGCGGTCGATGGATGAGCCCCAGTTCTGGACGCCTACCTTGCCCTTGATGTCGCTATAAAGCATCCCCTCTTGGTTGAACATATCCATCTCAAGCGTGCCCTTGCTCCCGACCGCATAGAGGGTGACATTCCCCCACGTCGTGAATGACTTTGGACGGCTCCAGCTTGCATCGAGAGTCGCAAACACATCCTGCTCAAACTCAAGCGTAACCACACCCGTATCTTCAAAGTCTCCATGCAGGAGGCCGTTACCGAGCTCACAGTAAACACTCTCAACCTCGGAACCCGTTAGGTCGCGCAAAAGGTCGGTCACGTGAACCGTGTGGTCTGTTACGGCACCGCCGCCAGAGAGCTCCTTCTGCACAAACCACCCACCGGGACACATCCCCTGATTAGTTCCGCGCAAAGCCCGGATATCACCTATGGCTCCACTGTTCACCAGTTGCTTGAACTGTTGATATGCCGGACTAAAACGACATGGGAAAGCCGTCATCAGGAGAACGCCTGCAGCATCTGCTGCCGTAATCATCCGGAGCGCTGCCTCAGGCGTTGTCGCGAGTGGCTTCTCGCAAAGCACATGCTTGCCGGCCTTGATTGCTTCTAAGGCAAACATTTCATGGTGGATGTTTTCGCTGCAGATGATGGCCGCATCGGATGCATCCAATGCAGCATCGAGTGCTGGGAAGACAGGGATTCCGTAGCGGGTTCCCGCGGCTTCAGCACGTGCCGGGTCGTTGTCATACACACCGACGATGCGAGCATCGGAGACGGTGCTCAGCTCGTGGATATACGCATCGGCGTGCAGGTGGGCGGATGAAAGTAGAACGATGTTTTTCACAGGGTGACCACCTTTCGGGTACGGGATGATTCCAGCGCAGCAGCGGCTACGGCGATTGCCGCACGGCCATCGGCGCCAGTTACCGCAAGCGGAGTCCCTTCGACAATCGACTTTGCAAATGCCGCGATCTGCTTGTTGTATGGCTCATCGGAATCGGCAAGGGGCGACATCGCTTCCTGCTTCTCAGCCGTCGAGATGAACAACGTTGCGTTGTTACGCGAATCATGGGTCAGCAGTCCGCCATCTCCAGCAATCTCAAACGCATTGTAGGAAACCACAGGGTCTGCCCAGCAGGCTTCCATGTGAGAGATGACACCGCTCTTGTGGCGCAAAGTCACGAGCGCAAAGTCCTGCTTGCAATCCTCACCAAGCGATTCGGTCAGTGAACGTGCATAAACACGCTCAACTGGACCAAAGAGCCAAAGCAACCAGTCAATCTCGTGGATACCAACATCATAAATGGCTCCACCCGACTTGTTGACATCGTGGAACCACGTCCCCCAGAGCGGAAAGATCCCTCCGCGGCGGCAGCGCACAACAGCAGGCGTTCCAACGGCGCCAGCATCGACAGCACGCTTTGCATTCTCATACTCAGGGAAGAAGCGTACGACCTGCCCGATGGTGAGAAGCTTACCGGATGCCGCTGCTGCAGCCTCGATTGTGTGACAATCTTCAACCGTAAGGGCCATCGGCTTTTCGAGGAGCAAATGCTTACCGGATTCCAAAACCCTCACTGCTGTCTCAGTATGAAAACAGGTCGGAATACAGACGCTGACGACATCCACATCGGATGCCAGCACAGAATCAATACTGGCTGTCGCCACGGCATGGAACTCAGTTGCCAGTTTATTTGCGGCATCCAAATTGAAGTCACAGATGGTGGTTACAGTCGCATAGGGCACGTGCGTCCATGAGCGGGCATGCTGCTGCCCCATCACACCGGCGCCGATAATTGCTACCTTTAAGGTCGGTCCATTCATGCCGATGATTGTATCTGCCGAACGCTGGCGGCGATATACTACGCGCAAAGTTCAATCCTGCGAAATGCTGCACTCCCGACACGAGAATTGTGGGTGCTCTGCCACTATCGCAGCGCTTCAGGAGCGGTGACATCAATGCAGCTATCCCCTTCCGGTCCCATTAAAGTCTTGGTCATCCACGGCCCAAACCTGAACCTATTAGGCACACGTGAACCGGATGTCTACGGCTCCGTCACGTTTTATGAGCTAAATGAGCTCATCGTGCAGGAAGGCAAGCGGATTGGCTGTGAGGTCCGGATTGAGCAGAGCAACCATGAGGGCGTGCTGATCGACCAAATTCACGATGCGCGTGACTGGGCGGATGCCATTGTCATCAATGCGGGAGCCTATACGCATACGAGTATCGCAATCGCGGATGCCCTTCGCGCAGTTCGCCTCCCGACGATTGAAGTCCACCTCAGCAATGTCCATTCCCGTGAGACCTATCGGCATGTGTCCTACCTGGCATCCGCAGTGACAGGGCAGATATCAGGGTTCGGCCCACATTCGTATCTTTTGGCAATCAGTGCCGCGAAGCGCCTCGTGGATGAAGGCCGCTTCTAAGCCCACTTTTATGTACCGGATTGGTACACCGTTTCAACAAAATCTAACCTTGGAGTAATCACTATGTCGTTCCGTTTTTCCCGCCGCGTTGATGGAGTCCGTGACTGGTTGGCATCCCAAACCGATGCAAAAGCCGTCCTCATCACCAACCTTGAGCACGTCAAGTACATCACCGGCTTCACTGGCTCAAATGGCATCGCATTGATTTCCAAGGACTTTGCCGTCTTCATCACCGATGGTCGCTACCTCCTGCAAGCAAGCGTTGAAGTGACGGGATTCGAGACCCGGATTGTCGGCCAGGCGATTTTGTTGCTCGAGGCTGCACGTGTCTTGACCATTAAGGGCTTCACAGGCGGCCTTGCGATCGAGTCGAACACGCTGTCTGTTGATGCGTGGAACACCCTCATTGGCGGACTTCCATCCGCAATCAACCTTGTTCCGGCAAACGGCATCGTCGAACCAATCAAAGCAATCAAAGAGCCTCAGGAAATCGATGCCATCCGACGTGCATGTGCATTGGTGGATGAAGCATGTACCCACATCACCGAGATTGTCAAAATCGGGATGACTGAAGCGGAGCTCGCTTGGCGTATCGAGGTCTATGTCCGTGAGCGCGGTGCTGTGCGGATGGGCTTTGACAGCATCATCGGCTCTGGACCAAACGCAGCCATCATTCACGGGCGTGCTGGAAACCGCGGCATCGGTGAAAGCGGAGAACCTGAATTCCTCCTCTGTGACTTTGGCTGCGAAATCGATGGCTATAACTCCGACATCACCCGCACCTTTGTCGTCGGCGGCGAGCCTACCGAGCGGATGCAACACATCTTCAACACGGTTCACCAAGCGCAGGATGCAGCATGTAATGCGATCAAGCCGGGTGTCGCAGGCAGGGACATCGATGCCCTTGCGCGTGGCATTCTGGATGATGCGGGCTACGGAAACATGCCGCACAACCTCGGACATGGACTGGGTCGTCTGGTCCACGATGCTTCGGGTTTGCTTTCGCCATCATCAAAGCTTTCGCTCCACGAAAACGTTGTGCTGACCGTTGAACCCGGCATCTATATCGAAGGCTATGGCGCCGTGCGTATCGAGGATGATGTCCTTGTCACCGCCACTGGCTTTGAGCGCCTGACACAGTACACGCGAGACTTGGTCGTTATTGGAGGCTGACATGTCAATGCTGGACTCGATTTATGCGGTCGATGAATCGCACATCGCGGACTTTCAACAAAACGGATGGGTGAAGCTAGACGGCGTGCTTCCGGAGCCTGACCTGGCTCCGCATCGGGATGCGATTATCGGGCACACCATGGGCTTTGCGGAGAGCCGTGGCGTGGTCCCGATGGCGCAGCGCAATACCTACGGCAAGGCATTCATCCAGTATTCAAACCTCTGGGCGATGCATCCGGATGTCGCAGCATTTGCGCTTGCACCGCGCTTTGCCAAGATTGCCGCAGACCTGATGGGCGTTGATAGTGTCCGGATGTATCACGACCAGGCACTCTTCAAAGAAGTTGGTGGTGGTCTGACGCCGTGGCATCAGGATCAACAGTACTGGCCTCTGGATGGCGCAAAGTGCGTCACGATGTGGATGCCGTTGATTGACTGCTCTAAAGTCATGGGCACGATGCGCTTTGCGAATGGCAGTCAAGCACTTGGGTATATGGGACCGCTAGACATTTCTGATTCATCCGAGCAGCGCCTCCAAAACCTGATTGAAGAGCACGGTTACCCTATCGGCGAAGCTGGCGACATGCTTGCCGGAGATGCGACATTTCACGATGGCTGGTGTATCCACGGTGCGCCGGGGAACGCCAGTGATGCGATTCGTGCCGTGATGACGATTATCTATGTCGAAGCGGATGCGGTTGTGACGGTCCCAGACCACATCAGCCGTGAAAATGACCTAAAGACTTGGCTCCCAGGACTCGTACCGGGAGACACAGTTTCAAGTCCCCTCAACCCGGTGCTGTGGCCAGCGACCATCCAGTCAAGTTAGGAACGCCGGAAACCGAAAACAATGTATAGAGCACTGACATCAGCGCAGCTGCAACTCAAAAAGGAACCATCCATGAAGAAACTCCTCATCCCGACGACTGCGATTGCAGCCATTCTTAGCATCACCGGTACTGCATATGCAGACATCACGGTAACCCAGCGCATCACCATGGATGGCATCCCGGAGATGGCTGGTGGCGGTCCTGCTCCAGCGCCAGCACCGAAGCCTGCGCCAAAGCCAGCCCCTGTGAAAAAGGCAACGACAGGCAAAAAGGGTGGAAAGATTTCGACATCCAAGCCAGCACCTGCCCCTGCAGCTCCTGCGGCTTCAACACCAGCAAACGCGGATGGCGTTCGCGAGACGGTGATGCAGGTAAAGGGCAACATCATCCGGACCGTAGCGGGAGACATCGTTTCCCTCACTGATGTCACAACCGACGATGTCACGATGTTCAACACCAAGGAAAAGACATTTGCGGTCCTCAAGGGTGGAAAAATCGCCGGCATGCCAGACATGACGGAAATGATGGACAGCAAGGTTCTTGGCGAAGTTACTCCTGATGGTGCATCCACCGAAGTGGATGGTCGTGCTGCGCAAGGCTATAAGGGGCTGATTAAGGTTGAGATTTCGCCAAAGGCGGGAGTCCCACTTCCCTTTGATTCATCCAACGGTCCACTTCTGACCATGAACATGAAGTTTTCGGCTACGGTTACGAAGGCAGTCAAGCTTGATGAGTCCATTCTTGCAAAGCTGGGTGCCAAGGCTGTTTCTGGTGGAATGGCGGGGATGATGCCTGGAGCGGCTGAAATAACCAAAAAGTTTCAAAATGTTATTGGCTTCCCACTGACATCCAATATGGAAATGACCATCGAGAGTGCGATGGCGCTTCCAGGCCTGCCTGAGAAGCCAATCAAGATCAAAACAGAGACGATCAAGCTGGATGAAACTGATCTTGACGCTAACCTGTTCAAGGTTCCAGCGGGTTTCAAGCAGGTTGATCCTGAGTCGATGATGGGTGGAATGGGCATGATTCGCATCGGCGGATAGTTCCTCCTTCGACCAAACTCAGCGGCACCACAAGGCAACTTGCGGTGCCGTTTGTTTTTGGAACAGCTTTCGCAATGTGAAATTCCACAACAAAAGATTCAGTAATGTTTCTGGACTTGACAAGAAGGCACTCGAAAGTTCTTGCCTAAAAGTGTAAATCCACATCTAACTGCATGGTGCTGTTTCATGTTTGGAATCATCCAGCACGCCACCGGGTTTACTAAAAGCATAAATCCACGAGGCAACTTGCGGTGCCGTTTGTTTTTGAAACGTCATTTCACACGACTTACATCCTAAACTGGGAATCGCCTAACCAACCGGATGCTAGCGTTTCAATTGGCAGCACTTTCGGCTACGATAGGGCATGAATTACCTTCCAGCTCCTAACCGCTACGAGGTCGGCCGATATCGCCGCACCGGCCGCAGCGGTCTGCACCTCCCTGAGATTTCGCTTGGTCTTTGGCACAACTTTGGCGGCGTCGATGTG
>JBEEMN010000086.1:0-6222 GCA_041192625.1 Armatimonadota bacterium | reverse complement strand
GCTCTGCAATCAGGTCAACACGCTCATCATCACTCAAGGAGTGGCTAGCGATCATCCCGCTGCGGACCGCATAAATAGATGCCCGCACTGGCCGGTCTGGGTGATTATGCTTGACCACCGTCTGGTAGATACGCATCGGGAGGGCTCCCGCGACATCCGCTTCGGTGACCGACATCCGGCCAGATTTGTAGTCGACAATGTCCAATGTGCCATCTGGGTAGGTATCGATACGGTCAATCCTCCCGGTGAGGCGGACATCTGGGGTGATGTCCTGGCTGTACGTCTTTTCGGTTGCGAAGAGCTCCGGGCGCTCATCCGGGGGAGTCGTTGTTTCTGCGTGCAGTGCCGCAGCGTGACATTCGATCACAATAGTTTCCGCCTCGGCAAGCTTTGCTTTCGCATCGGCTGGGGATGCGTACCCGGCATCGACCCATGAGAGGCGGAGCTGCTGGACGATGTCATCTACTGACATCACCGATGGACCACCCGCTTGCGCAAAGGCATCCAGGGTGGAGTGAATCGATGTTCCAAAGCTGTAGTAGGGCTTTGGGCGGCGGTAAAAGCGTCCCAATTTCTCGATGTATTCCCAGCGGTACTTTGCCGGACAGTCACGATAGGTGCGGATTTTGGTTGGGCTTAACTGAAATTTTCGGGTGGATGGCTTGCGCACTCGTGTCTCCTGTTAGCGGATGCAACAGCCGTCGGTGGGGACAGTCATAAGCAGCCTGCAATCCCTATTATGACGCCTGAATTTGCCATTGGTGAGCGTGGCACGTTGAACGCCCGGCGATAGAATAAATGCACTCATTCCCGAGGTTATCCCCCATGGTCAAGGTTGGTGTTGTTGTCGCATTTTCGGTCACATTATTTGCCCTTGCCGGGTGCCGCAAGGAAACTCCTAAGCCAATGGTTGCCGCGCCAGTAGCACCTGAACGCCCCATGGTGGATGCCGCAGCGGTACGCGCCAATGAGCTAGGTCGTATACCTGTTGTCATGTACCACGATGTCAATGACAAGGTCGGTAAGAACACCAAAATGAACCGCACCAAGGCATCCTTTGAGAAGGACCTTCAGCTGCTGCATGACAAGGGTTTCTATCCTGTCACGCTACGCAGTGTGGTGGATGGCACCATGGATGTGCCCGCTGGGAAGAGCCCGGTGGTCATCACATTTGATGATGCGCGTGAGTCGCAACTTCGTCTGATTGAGGCATCCGAGTCCTACACTGTGGACTCCGAGAGTGCCTACGGGATGATTGAGAAGTTCTGTAAGGCAAATCCGGACTGGAAGCCCGTCGCAACGTTTTTTGTCCTGCCAAAGTCTGAAAAGACCATGGAGCCATTTGGACAGGTTGGACTTGGCAGCGACAAGATCAAATACCTCATGTCGAAGGGGTGTGAAATCGGTAATCACTCCCTTCGACACAAGTCGTTTGGAAGGATGACACCCCGCGAGCTGCAGGATGAGCTCTCCGGTGCGCAAAAAGCCGTGAAGGCTTACGTCTCCGATGTGGAGATGACCAGCCTTGCAAACCCATACGGTGTATATCCGAGAAATCGTGCGGACTGGAAGTACCTCGCGAAGGGCACTGGCACCGGTGGCAGTTACACGCATACCGCTGTCTGCCAAGCTGCATGGCGCCCCATGCTCTCGCCCGTCGCCAAAGGTTTCAACCCTGTTCGCATCGAGCGCATCACCCCGGAAGACCTCAAATTTGGCCTTTCCTACTGGGTGGGAGAGCTTACGAGTGGCCGGATGTCACGGTTCGTCTCGGATGGCGATGCATCCGTGGTCTCGTACCCAAGCTCGGAGGCATCCGGTGCAGACAAAGCCGCAATCACCGCTCTTGGCAAGAAGG
Organism: Armatimonadota bacterium; assembly: GCA_041192625.1. Lineage (GTDB taxonomy): Bacteria > Armatimonadota > Armatimonadia > Armatimonadales > Armatimonadaceae > CAIRTT01. The sequence goes on along the minus strand of JBEEMN010000086.1, from coordinate 4,364 downwards.
CAAATGCCTATGGTGGGTCCGGTGGAGCAGGTGGAAAGCGAATCCTGGGCGCGGGCGACAATGCGGATTCTGCAAGTGAAAAGGGCACTCCAACCAGTGCGCCCACGGAAAGCAAGCCAATCACAGGCGCTGGGGGCTAGAAGCCCCCGCGCCGTCAACGATACAATGCCCGCGTGAATCTGGATCAGCAAGTAGAGCTCCTTAAGCGCGGAGCATCCCTCATCGTTCCCGAAAATGGCCTTCGTGCCAAGCTCGAAAAGTCGGCAAAAACTGGCAAGCCACTTGTTGTAAAGCTCGGGCTTGACCCGACATCTCCCGACATCCACCTCGGCTTTGCCGTCGTCCTGCGAAAAATCCGTCAGTTCCAAGACCTCGGACATCGCGTCACGATTATCATCGGGGACTACACAACGCTGATTGGTGATCCATCCGGCCGCTCGGCAACACGCCCGATGCTGACCGAAGAGCAAATCCGTGAAAATGCGGCTACTTACGTTGACCAGCTCTCCGTAATTCTTGACCGCGCAAAGACCGACATCCGCTTCAATAGCGAATGGCTAGGAAAGCTGTCCTTTGCCGATCTCGTAAAGCTCACCAGCAAGATGACGGTCGCGCAGGTGCTGACGCGTGATGATTTCCGCAAGCGCTGGGATGCCGGCGCGCCTATTTCCCTTCATGAGCTCCTCTACCCGCTGGCCCAAGGCTACGACTCGGTCGCAATCGAAGCCGACATCGAAATGGGTGGCCAAGACCAGACATTCAACATCCTCACCGGGCGAGATCTCCAAGCCGAAACGGGACAAGATCAGCAAATTGGCTTCTTTATGCCGTTGCTGGTCGGCCTTGATGGCCAGAAGAAAATGTCCAAGTCGCTTGGCAATTATGTTGGCATCGCTGAGCCGGCGATTGATCAGTACAGCAAGGTGATGTCCCTCGCGGATGAGCTGATGGGCGATTGGTTCCTCCTCTGTACAGATGTCCCTGTGGAAACATTTTCGGCGTGGCTGACGGCTGGAAGCAACCCGATGGAAGCGAAGCATAAGCTGGCACATGCCATCGTGGCGATTTATCACGGAGCTGAGACTGCGGATGCGGCATCCGACCAGTGGAAGAAAGTCCATAGCGGGCGCCAGTTCCCGGATGATGCTCCTGAGCACACGGTGAGCAGCAATCCGATTGCACCGGTGGCATTATTGGTTGAGCTGGGTGTCTGTGCATCCAATGGAGATGCCCGCCGGCTGGTCGAGCAGGGCGGATTGTCCATTAATGGCGAAAAGCACTCGGATACCAAAGCTTTGATTAATGTGACATCCGGTGATCAGCTCAAAGCCGGCAAAAAACACTACTTCGTCCTCCGGACGGCCTGACATGGCGGTGCTCCGCCCACTTTCCGAAGTCACGACGCTAAGAGTTGGTGGGATTCCCGGAGCGTGGCACATCGCGAGCGATGCGCAAGCGGCGCTTGATGCGCTCCACGTCATCCGCCATGCTGCTCTGACGCCGTTTGTCCTCGGCGGCGGGAGCAACTGTGTTGTCTCCGATGACCCAGCAACGGTTGGCGTCCTTCAGCTGGCATCGGGTGAGCCGGAAATCCTTTCAAGTAATCAGGGTGCTGTAGATGTCCGAGTCCCGGCGGGAATGCCATGGGATGCCTTTGTAGACTGGGCGGTCGCACGACACTTCCAAGGGATTGAGTGCCTTGCAGGTATCCCAGGACAGGTCGGTGCAACTCCCATCCAAAATGTTGGGGCATATGGTCAGGAAGTCGCAGCTGTCATCAAGGCCGTTATGGCCATCGACACGCAAACCGATGCGCTTGTCGAACTAAGCGCACCTGACTGCGACTTTGCATATCGTCATAGCCGCTTCAACAGCGTTGATACCGGGCGGTTTGTGATCACGGATGTCCTCTTTCGCCTGCATGAAAACGGAGAGCCTTGTCTCGCGTATCCAGAGGTTCGGCGTGCTGCCCTGGATGCTGGAGCGTGTGAGCTCTGGCATGTGGCTGACTTGGTCCGCGCAATCCGCAGGCGTAAGGGGATGGTTGTCTCCCCGGATGATGCCGATAGCCGAAGTGCAGGTTCATTTTTCCGGAATCCGATTGTCGATGCTGTTGATGCGGATCGACTTGTCTCTGATTCTTCTGACGAAATGGTGCCCCGCTGGGATGTGGGCACTAGCACGAGTGGATCATCTGTAAAGCTCTCTGCTGCCTGGCTGATGGAGCGTTCGGGTCTCTACCGTGGGATGGAGCTTGCGAATGGCGTCCGTCTGTCGAGCAAGCATGTTTTGGCATTGGTGACGGAGGATGGCGCGGCGGCGGCCGATGTGGCTGAAGCGGCGATCAAAGTCCAGGACGCGGTGCAAAACCGGTTTGGAATTGGGTTGGTTCCAGAGCCTGTCTGGGTAGGATTTGCTGAGCGAGAAGTGTTGCCCGCGGGGGCGGTGCGCCTCGAAGCCCATTGATACAAGGTACTTGACCCGCATCTGTCGAATGAGTAGGTATGGCATCTATCACACGACGAGACATCCTGCGGCTGGCATCGACAGCTGGTGCTGTAGCCACGCTTCCATCGCTGACAGCGGACGCAGCAGCTCCAGACACTGAGACTCTCCCAGGCGCACCGAAGGCGAACATCGTCTATATCCTGATCGATGACCTCCGTCATGACTGTCTGTCGATCGCTGGGCATCCGTATGTCGAGACGCCAAACATCGACCGTTTGGGTAAGGAAGGCATTTGGGCTCGTAACGCTTGTGTTACAACTGCGTTGTGTTCTCCAAGCCGGTGCTCGACCCTCACAGGGATGTACGCCCATAAACACAGGGTTGTGGACAACAACAATCCCGTTTCAAAAGATGTCGTGTTCTTCCCGCAGATACTGCAAAAGAACGGCTATAAGACGGCATTTTTCGGCAAATGGCATATGGGTGGCGACACCGATGCGCCGCAGCGCGGGTTCGACCACTGGGTCAGCTTTCGTGGTCAGGGGACATACTTGCCAAACCCTGGAGGCCTAAATGTCAACGGAACGAAAGTGCCGCAAAAAGGCTATATCACCGATGAGCTGACGGATTACACCATCAGCTGGCTTGAATCACTCGCAAAGGATCAGCCCTTTTTCGCGTACGTCAGCCACAAGGCGGTTCACTCTAACTTTGTGCCCGCGGAGCGCCATAAAGGCCGCTACGCTGGAAAGTCCATCCCGACACCCGTTTCACAGGCAAAGGATATCGATCCACAGGGGCGTCCACGCTGGGTAAGCGATCAACGCTCAAGCCATCACGGCGTTGACTTTCCGTATCATGGCCAGCTGGATGTTCAGGAATACCATCGTCGTTATTGTGAGACATTGCTAGCGGTTGATGAATCCGTCGGCAGAATTCTTGCTGCACTTGAAGCCAAAGGAATTCTTGATAACACCCTTGTTGTCTTTATGGGTGACAACGGTTTTGCGTTTGGCGAACATGGGCTAATCGACAAGCGGACGGCGTACGAAGAATCGATGCGTGTTCCTCTCCTGATGCGCTGTCCGAAGATCTTTCCAGCCGGCAGAGCGTTGCCGCAAGTCGTGGCAAACATCGATCTTGGGCCGACATTTTTGGACATCGCGGGTGTCAAAGCTCCTGCAAACATGGATGGTTCGTCCTACCTTCCATTGCTCCAGGGGCGGACAGATGTCCCTTGGCGGGATGGCGTCTTGTACGAGTATTACTGGGAACGTGACTTCCCACAAACGCCGACGGTGCATGCGCTCCGAACGGAGGAGTGGAAGTATATCCGTGTTCAGGGACTCTGGGATTTGGATGAGCTTTACAACCTCAAGACGGATCCATTGGAAACAAAAAACCTTGCGCAGGATCCAAAGCATCGGCCGATTGTCAACAAAATGAATAACCAGCTGTTCAGGTTGCTTGAGCGCACGGGTGGGATGCAGATTCCGCTAAGGCCGGATGCCGGTGGACAAGCAGCGTTGCGTGCGCCAGGGGACAAGCGTGCCGCTGACTTCCCGGATGTCTTCATCGCCAAGGAAGCCAAGCCACTCGCATAAGCTGCCGAGTAATGGGGCTGAAATGCCCCATTATCGTTATGGCTTTGGTTTGGCTGGAGGGCCTTTCTCGATCAGGAGCTCTTCGATAAACCGTGTGAGTTTTTTGTAGCCGCCGGCGCCCTGCCACTCAAGCTCGCCATTCCAGTAGTAGCGAACGCGTTGCTGTTTGTCGATGAGATAGACCGTTGGCCACATAGACTGCTGCCAGCGCTTCCAGTTTTCCTCTTTCGGATCTACGAGGACAGGGTACTCAATCTTGTTCTTTTTGACTTCGGCGACAACGCGTTCGAACTTACGCTCATCCTCGAGCTC
>JBEEMN010000085.1:0-6235 GCA_041192625.1 Armatimonadota bacterium | reverse complement strand
GACATGGCTTGCGATGCGATCGAACACTGGCTGGCAGGCGATTTGACAGCCACGATGGCCAAGTTTAACGGACTTTCTGTCCTCCCTGAAGCAGGGGAATGAGCCCTGTTCCGATAGAATAACAGCATGTCTGAAGCACAAGTCCCGACATCCCGTCGGGTGGCCCGTGAAACAATCCTCCGCATTCTCTACACGATGGAGGTTGGTCGTCCGGTGGTCGATGAAGCGCTCCTCGAAACCATCGCGGCGCATAAACTGGATGAATCAGCAGCAGACTTTGTACAGTCCGTCGTCCGGGATGTCCTTGCGAACAAGCTTGACCTCGATGCGACAATCACCCGTCATGCAAGTGGCTACAAAGCCCGTGAGCTGACGGTTGTCGACAGAAACATCATTCGTATGGCGATCACCGAAGTACGAAGTGACATTTCAGATGCATCTCAGGCCACCATCGTTGTCGAAGCAATGGAGCTGGCACGAAAGTATTCAGCCGAGGAAGCGACCAAGTTCATCCATGGTGTACTCGGTAGTGTGTTCGGCCATAAGCGTGTAGCAGAATCAACCGCAGTGGCGACAGAAAGTAATGTGGCACTTGGAGGACAGGACAGCAATGACTGATGTGACAATATTGGATGGTACGAAAACAGCCAAGGCCATCCGCCTCGAAGTTGCCTCCCGTGTCGCAGCGCTGAAGGAGCGAACCGGAGTAACGACGGGCCTAGCAGCAGTTCTCGCTGGTGACAACCCTGCGAGTGTCACGTACGTTGCAATGAAGCGTAAGGCATGCGCTGCAGCTGGCATCCACTCTGAAGTCCACATTTTTGACAGTGCTGCCACAACAGAAGACATTCTCGCCTGCGTCACGAATCTCAACAACAATCCGAACATTCATGGGATTCTGGTGCAACATCCCCTGCCAAAGGGTATCGATGAGCACGCAATCCTCGCAGCAGTGTCTCCAGACAAAGATGCAGATGGTATCGGGCGAGCGAGCCTTGGCGAGCTAGTCAAAGGGGATGCGCCATTTGTCGCATGTACACCACAAGGCATGATCACACTCCTCGACCGCTATAACATTGATATCCGCGGCAAGCATGCCGTGGTGATCGGGCGCTCGGTCATTCTTGGTAAACCGATGGCTCTGCTGCTTCTCAACCGCGATGCAACCGTGACCGTTTGTCATTCGAAGACACAGAATTTGGCTGACTTTACACGACAAGCCGACATCCTGGTTGCCGCCGTGGGCAAACCCGAAATGATAACCGGCGACATGCTGAAACCAGGTTGTGTTGTCCTCGATGCAGGCTATAACCGTGTGGAGGGTCGTTCATCCGATGTCGGCGACTGTCACTACGAGAGCTGCGCTGCCGTCGCAAGCGCCATAACACCCGTTCCAGGTGGAGTTGGCCCGATGACCATCGCGACACTGCTTGAAAACACGGTCAAAGCGGCTGAGCGCCTGAATCCAGCCGAATGAACCTCGCGGATGCGCTAACCGACACCGCTTCCAAGGTAGAAGCCCTGTTCGACACGCTGATTCCAGCGGATCGTGAACCTGTCGAGCTCTCGGCGGCGATGCGCCATGCGCTCCTCGCTGGCGGTAAGCGTATTCGTCCCTATCTTTGTGTAGAAGCCTATTCCCTCATTGCACCTGTATCCGATTCCATTTACCTCGCTGCAGCAGCCATCGAAATGGTTCATACATTCAGTCTGATTCATGATGATCTGCCAGCGCTGGACAATGATGATCTTCGGCGCGGGCAACCGACGGTGCATGTAAAGTTCAGCGAGTCGACGGCGATATTGGCTGGGGATGCATTGCTGGCGATGGCATTCGATGTACTCTGTCAGCCGCAACTTGGCACCGCAGAGCAGCGGATTGATGCGGTCAGGTTGCTTGCGACTGCTTGCGGCCCAGCGGGCATGGTTGGCGGACAAATGGATGACATCGCCTACGAGGGCAAACCGCTTTCCGGAGACCAGCTCAAACATATTCACGTGCGAAAGACCGGAGCACTTCTCGAAGCAAGCGTTGGCATCGGACTAACGTTTGCAGGAGCTGGACCGGATGACAAAGAGCGCCTGGCCCACTATGCTCATTGCATCGGACTTGCCTTCCAAATCGTGGATGACATTTTGGATGTCACGGGAGACACCGCCACGCTAGGCAAACCTTCGGGCTCGGATTTGGGTCTGGATAAGGCAACCTACCCTAAAATTTTTGGGTTGGATGGCGCAAGACAAATGGCATTGTCGTTGACAGCAGATGCAAAGGCTGCGCTCTCCCCTTATGGTGAAAAGGCGTCCAGACTAAATGAGCTGGCAGATTACCTTCTCACCCGGTCACACTAGAGCTTCACCAGCCTGTGCGATTGGAAAGTGCCTTTCGCTGAAGTCGTATAGGTTGAATCAAGAAAAAACCTCCCCAGTCAGTTCCTGACTAGGGAGGTTTGATTTATCTGGAAAGCAGCTATTCGCCTTCCGGTGCCTCTGTATCTACTGTTGGTACTTGTGAGACAACGGGCGCATCAGCCACTCCTGTTGAACCAGCAGCGTCCGCTTGTGATGTTGACTCTTCCACGACCTTTTTGGTTCGCCGAGGAGCGGCACGACGTCGCTTTGCCGGTGTTTCTTCCAAGGACGCACCTGCATCCAATGGTTGCAGCTCATCCGGAACCGGAGGAAGCTCACCGGTTACTTCTGTTGATTCCGGTAAAAGCTCATCCAGTGAAGGCAACGTCTTGGTTTCAACAGCAGGAGCTGAAGCATTCTCAGCCAACGTGTCTGCCACTTCCTTATCGGTGCCTTCGCCGCGACGGCGTCGGCGGCGACGTCGAGTCTGCTCACCGGTGTTCGGGTCAGTCTCGATGTCCACCGCCTTGGTCTCCATCATGTGATCAGGCATCATTGCGATAGCCTTTGCCAACAAATCCTCTTCAGGTGCTGGGTCTACCTTCGTTGGAACATCATCCGCTTCGAACACAAATGGCTCAAATATCGGAAGGATTTCATCTCCAAATCCATCAACAATCCCGCTAACCTCGGCACCGTACTCTGCCTGCACATCAGGCCCTCCGATGACAAGGAGACGGGTTCCCTTCTCAGGTATCGGGAATCCACGTCCGTAACCTCGGGTCGTAATGACTTCACCGTAAACGACATCGTAGAGTCCGGTGTCGACTGGTAGCACGACCTTGATTCCGCCACCAGGACCTGAGTGAATCGATAGCCAGCTATCAGACACCCACATCACATCGTCATCTGCCTGATAACGATGAATCCCGGCTAGACGGCAGAGGTTTCTGAGGAGTCCCAGCGTAAGCACAGGCTCGCCGATGAACACACTTTGATGCCTTGGGTGCTTTCGAATCGCCACGGATGGATTGCGATTTGGAAACTCAGCAAGTGTCCGTGCACGGAAGTCATCCGCTGCAATCAATGGATGCCGCCGGACAGACTCGCCAAAGGTCATCCCGTTGATCCCCTCAAGCAAAGGCGTACCGGAGTTGTTCAGGAAGATAGAGCCGGCCTTGCTGGCGTATGGCTGTAGCTTCAGGTGGACACCAACGATCTCAGAGAGCTCGCTTACAGGGCCATCGATGCAACCTGGGGCCATCAACCACACAACGGTCGTCCCATGGTTGTTCAGCTTGGTTCGAATCGCCGTGCGTGTTGGTTCAGAAACCGTAAACGCATTTAAGAGAATCGCAAGCTTTACGGTATGAGCGAACTTTTCTGATGCCAGATCCGACAACAGATAGTAGCCAATCTCAACACCTGCCCGTGCAAAGGTATCCCGATGTCCACCAACAAGACTGCTTAACAAGTCTTCATCGCGGACAACCATACAGGATGCTTCATCAACGAACACGGCCACTGGAGGAGTTGGGACAGGCTCTGTACGCTTTAGATGTCGATCAAGGTGTACATAGGCAAAGTCCACCATTGCTGCCAAGGCTTCCCAAATCTCTTCGTTATCCAGCCAGCCTTCTCCCCACAAGTCCATCCACGAGATGCCAGTGCCCTTGGTGAGTGCAGCGCCAAAGTTACGTGCATGCACAGTCTGTGTTTGGCGAATGTCATCCAGGCGAACATTGTAAGCATCTGGCGACTCATCGGATGCAAGATATGTCTTTGTGTCATCCTCAGCAATCCAGAGCTTGCCATGGAGCGCGATGCTATCGACAGGACTTGGGAATGGCGCACTGCCCCCCGCTTCACGCCCGGTGTACGAGAATGGTCCCGTGAGCATGTCGACATACGGACACGCAAGCACATCGGCGAGTGCGAGGTGACCACTGTGCCCTCTTGGAAGTTCGAAGGTGTAGCCATACGAAACGGCAACGGTCAACTTTTCACCAGCTGTTTCCTTGACGACGCGGCCAAGGCGGTTGATAACCTGTGCTGCAATCGCAGATGAGAACTTGTGGAAGTCCACCCAGCGCCGCTCACGTGCTCCGAAGAACTGGTTTGCACCAACCGGGAAGTTGGTCGGTGGCGGATAGCTTGGAACATCGACGTTGTCAAACGTGACGTTCCCATCATGCCAGGCGGCACGAAGCTGAACGACATTGCCCCGGTACTCTGCCCGCAGCCAACGACGGAATGCTTTGGTGTTGACTGGCGAGCGGTCGTAGCCGGCAACCCGGTCGTAGATCCATTCACCGTGCTCAAGATACACGCCAAGCACACGGCTGGCATGAGGTCCTGCGGCAATTCGCTCGATGGCGGCGCGGAGTGCATCCTCTGCATCGCCAGCCCAGAAGGCCTGTGACCCAAGGGAGACATCCCCAGTTGGGCCATCCACGCCAATCGCCATGTCATCCGGGTTACGACGAACCCATCCGCTTGGTGGCGAAAAGATCAAGCGCGGAAGAATCATTGCATCGGGTGCGATGTCAGCAACGAACTGCAGCATTTCTTCGAGATGCGTATAGTTGCGCTCATCCGCACCTGTTCGCCACGGCAAGTGAGCGAGCATCGTGAAGATGCGCACGCCGGCTTGGTAGGCGTAACGAATTTGCCGTTGGGCAACATTGCGGTCGAAGTCGCCCTCTGTGTTCGTAAAGAACATGATTGCGGGTCGTGCTTCCCCATTTACATGGAGCACCGGCCGGCCATTGATCATAGTGATGTTCGATGCAGAGAAGCGTTGCAGAAGCTCAGCATTCAATGGTGCGAAAACAGGCGGCAGGGGTTCTTCTGGAATTGGAACCAGCAGAGGAATCGCTGGTGGCAAGTTCGCTGAGCGCTGACTGCGCCGTGCAGGAGCTTCATCTGTTTCAGAATCAGAAACATCAGATGAGTTGTCACCATCCAGCATCAGCTGCGGTGCTGCAACCGTACGGGTACGGCGAAGCCCACGGCCGCGGCGGCGATCTCCACGTCCATCATCGTCGTCTGTTTCAGAATCGGCACCAGCACCTTCAGCTGCATCAGAGGCTGTATTCGCGTCTGATCCATCTGTTTCGACCGTGCGACCTCTCCGGTTACGACCTCGTCGTGAGCGGTTGGTACGCGCATTGCCATCAGCTGCTGCATCATCCGATACGGCCTCATCCGTCTCACCGACAGCACCCTCGGTATCCGAAGCAGCATCCGTGGTGACATCACTTCCACGCCCGCGTCGTCCCCGCCCGCGTCGCGTGCGCTGGTTTCGGGAACGGGTGTTGTCTGCATCATCGGATGACGATCGATTGGCGTCATCGCTTGCCGCTGCCTCATCGGTGTTGGATGCCAAAGGCGCTTCCACGACAATGGTGTTTTCGATGGCACGTCGACGCCCACGTGTGCGCTGTGGAGCATTCGGGTCTACCGGAGCCTCAGGAGCTCGGGTTACGACAACAACAGGTGGAACCACGACGGGTTCAACCACCGCTGGAGCAGGTGCTGCGTCAGCCACTGGCTTTGCGGTGCGCCGTGCTCGCACAGGACGTGCGGCAGCAGCTGCGTCATCCGCTGGTTGTGGTGCATCAACCGCTTCTGCATCGACGGCCCCTGCGGACTCGACAGCCTTTGCGCGTGTACGCCGCGGCTTTGGTGCAGCCGCATCGGGAGCTGCTGCATCGATGGTGGTTGTTTCATTACCATCGAGGACTACGGTAGGTTTGCGTGTCCGACGCGGTTTAGACGTAGCTTCCGGAGTAGATTCCGGCTGAGTTCCGGTGTCTACGAGAATGGACTCTGGAGATTCGACGGAGGCGTCGGCATCCGTAGTGGTACGGCGTCTTGCCAT
>JBEEMN010000084.1:0-6301 GCA_041192625.1 Armatimonadota bacterium | reverse complement strand
TGGATCTGTTCTGTGAACCATCTGCATAAAGAAATGTCACGGAGCATCCGTCGATTCGGTTTCCATCATCGAGGAATCTTGGGTGGAAATTAAAAGGCTCAATGTTACATGCGATTGATACCGATAGAGCTGGTCCAAGCGTTCGGGTAGGGATGTACATCGCGTTCAGCTCAAATCCGAGCGATAAACAAAGCTTTAGTAAATCGATACGGCGAATAGATGTATGTCCTCCGCTTAGGATCGTCGTATCGCTACAATTTTGCTCTCGGATGAGGGCAATGCGTCTGTCCTCTGCAGAGGGATTTGTTACAGTTATCCAAAACCGATGATCGGGAATGGTCTGGCCTATAGCACTCAGAATTTCAGCGCGTGCAGCTGGAGATATCTCCTTAGATAGCTGAAAATGCGTTTCAATACCCAACCGGTTGGATGAAATTGCAGGTTGCACACACGAGTGTATTCGAACCGCCCTTGTAATTGTGCACAAACGCTCCTAATATTGGCTCGTAGAAGGGGGATATGCCACGTGAAGATGCGTGTTGTTCGACCCATCATTTTTGCATTGCTAGCATCAACTCTCCTTGCCATATCGCCCACGATTGCCAAGGCTGACAAAATTAAACTGGTTGTCTGGGGGCTCCAATCTGGCAAGGAAACGGCCGGTTTGGATGCTCAAATCGCTAAGTTTGAGCGCCTAAATCCCGACATAGATGTATCAAACCTGTCCATCGGTGCTGGGAAGATGAATCCCCAGAAACTGATGACCAGCATTGTCGGCGGTGCTCCTCCTGATGTTATTCATCAGGATCGCTTTACGGTTGGTGATTGGGCTAGCCGTGGGACGTTTATGCCCCTGGATGGTTTTCTTGCCAAAGAATCCGGCCCCGAATCCATAAAGGAATCTAACTACTATCCGGCAGCTTGGAAGGAAGCTGTTTATCAGGGAAAGGTCTTTGCAATTCCAACCGGTATCGATGACCGGATGCTTATGTACAACCGCAAGGTTTTTCGCGATGCGGGGCTTGATCCAGATAAGCCTCCCCGCACGTGGGAAGAGCTGCGAGCGATGGCGAAGAAAATCACGTCGCGTAACGCAGATGGCACCTATAAACGGATCGGTTATATTCCTCACCTTAGCACGTACGGAAACTCCTGGTTTTACATCTATTCCTGGATGAATGGTGGGTCATTTATGACCCAAGATGGCAAAACGTGTACGCTGAACACTCCTGAAAATGTCGAGGCATTGCAGTATCTGGTTGACCTCTACAACGATGCAGGTGGCTATAACGCCGCGAATGTTTTCCAATCTGGTTTTCAAGGTGGGGAGCAAGATCCATTTTTTATCGGCAAAATCGGGATGGTCATTCACGGTTCTTGGGTTATCCCAAATATTGCACGATATGCCCCTGACCTTGACTTTGGCGTAGCGCCACCTCCTGTTCCTGAAGCACGTCTCAACGGAACCGGACGCTTCAAGGGGATGGACCCGCAGCTCACATGGACCGGCGGCTATTCATTTGCGATTCCGCAAGGGGCCAAACAACCTGAGGCTGCCTGGCGTTTCATCAAGTTCATGCTTAGCGAAGATGGCTACCGAACGTACAATGTTGCTGCCAAGGCATACAACGAGCGTCTGGGACGACCTTATGTGTTTGGTCTGACGGCCAATGCCAAAATCAACGATGTTCTGTTGAAAGAGTTTCCTCCGACCCTGACAAGGCTTTATGCCGCACAAAAGTCTTACATCGACATCCTTCCTAAAGCAAACTACCGCCCAGTTACATTTGTTGGGCAGACGCTGTGGGATGCCCACGTACGTGCAATGGAACGTGCCTCGCTTGGCGAACAAACGCCCGAGGCTGCACTTGCAGAGCAGCAGGCTATCGTTCAAAAGGCACTTGATAAAGCCGAAAAACGAAACAAATTACCACTGTTCAATGCGACGATTCCTCTCGTCGTGATTGGTCTGATTACAGCTGCTGGGATTGTGTTTGGCATTGTGCGGATGCGAAAAGAGCTCGGCAATTCGCGAATGGCAAAGCGCGATGCGCTGGCTGGTTACTTAATGGCCGGTCCTTGGATTGTTGGCTTCATTCTTCTGACACTTGGGCCGATTGTTGCGAGCGCATTGCTGGCGTTCTGCGACTACGATGTGCTTCACGCACCCCGATCCGTTGGGTTTGGTAACTTCGAGGAGCTCTTTGTGGATGATCGTGAGCTGCTAGTTACGGCACTTACCAACGTCCTCTACACTGCGTTCATCGGGATTCCACTCGGTATGTCCACCGGTTTGTGCATCGCGCTGCTCCTCAATCAAAAAGTCAAAGGAATGGCTTTTTACCGGACAGCTTTCTACATTCCGAGCATCGTTCCCGCCATCGCATCGGCAGTCCTCTGGATGTGGGTTCTTGCGGGTGATCCGAACAAAGGCCTTATTAACGCTCTCTGGAAGCAGACATTCACCGTTTGGTTTGACATCGTGCCACCTGGTTGGTTCGGTGTTCCCGAATGGTCAAAGCCCGGCCTTATCGTGCAGGGGCTGTGGGGCGCTGGCGGCGGGATGATTCTCTGGCTTGCAGGGCTGCAGGGTATCCCTGTATCTCTTCAGGAAGCAGCAAGCATCGATGGGGCAGGTACTGTTTCGAAGTTCAAAAACATCACGCTACCTCTCCTTAGCCCTTACATCTTCTTCAACCTCATCATGGGAACAATCGGTGCAATCCAAGAGTTTGACCGTGTTTACGTGATGGCGGGAGGGGATGGTGGCTCAGGTCCCGGTGACAGCTTGCTGATGCCAGTGCTGTTGCTGTTCAACAACGCATTCCGCTACTTCAAAATGGGGTACGCCTCGGCACTCGCCTGGATCATCTTTATCGTCATCCTGGTGCTGACACTTCTCCAGTGGGCTGGCCAAAAGAAGTGGGTTCACTACGAGGGAGATGCAAAGTAATGCAGCAATTAATTTGGTTGGTTGCCATCGCTGGTGCATTGGTTGCTTTCGCTTTCGCTATCGGAGCACTCATAGCGACAGTTCGTAAAAAATCTCTAGCAACGAGCGCTTTCGCTGTGGCTTTGCTAGCATCGCTTCTGATTCTTGCATTCGGTGTGCGACATAACATCGTGCTGATTGCAGGAGACATTGTTGCCTGCATTGTCGCCATTCGAATATTGAAAGTGACAACACGCAATAAGGATCATGCGTCAGAGATTGTCCGACTCTCTGCTACCCACATGGTCCTCCTCGCAGGGACATTCCTCTTTGTCATTCCATTTGCGTGGTTGGTTTCAACCAGCCTGAAGAGCGATGATGAACAGGCGGTTTTTCCACCCGTCTGGATTCCTACACAGCAAGTACTGGTTCATACGGTGAAACGCCCGGATGGTACATCTGGACGTTTGTCCACCCTGAAGGATGGCACAAAGGTAGTTGAGTTCGAAGAACTTCCATCTGGGGACATCAAGGTAGCCCCTCTAATGCCGGATGGCAATGTTGACAAGTCTAAGGTCAGCACAGCTACGCGAAGCGAGCTTACTAAGGTCCGACGCGTTGAGCCACGCTGGATGAACTACGTTGAAGCGCTGATGTATCTGCCACCAGAAACGTACTATGGCTGGACATTTCTAAAGAACAGCTTGATTCTAACCATCCTCAGTGTGCTTGGTACGGTTCTTTCATCATCGATGGTCGCTTATTCCTTTGCACGGCTGAAGTGGCCTGGACGTGAGGGATGGTTCAAGGTGATGCTTGCAACCATGATGATTCCAGGTGCGGTAACCCTCATGCCGCAGTTCCTCATCTTCCGGTCGCTAGGCTGGATTGACACGTTGAGACCACTCTGGGTGCCTGCATTCTTTGGCTCTGCGTTCAATATTTTTCTCCTGAGGCAGTTCTTCCTTGGCATCCCGAATGAACTTGAAGACGCTGCCAAGATAGATGGATGCGGACCATTTGCGACCTACTGGAAGGTGATGCTTCCGCAAGTCAAGCCCGCTCTTGCCGCAATCGCCATCATGGCAGTACTCGCGGCGTGGAACAACTTCCAAGGACCACTCATCTACCTGAGCAGCCCTGAGCAGATGCCAATGGCTTATGGGCTTCAGCTGTATCAGCAAGATCATGCTGGAGAACCTGGCTTGATGATGGCTGCATCCACCATGGTCGTTCTCCCTATCGTAGTCTTGTTCTTCTTCTCGCAACGCTACTTTATTGAAGGTGTGTCGCTATCAGGACTCGGAGGACGCTGATGCACTTGAACGTGCATACTAGCGTGGTATAATCCTCAGCGTTCGGGGGATTAGCTCAGCTGGGAGAGCGCTTCAATGGCATTGAAGAGGTCAGCGGTTCGATCCCGCTATCCTCCACTCGAACCGGGTAATTTTCATTACCCGGTTCTTTGTTTAAGAGGCAAACAAAACTATGTCCCGATCCCTAATCTGGTTTCGACGATCACTCCGGCTAGATGACCTTCAGGCGTTTCGTGAACCTGTGGAACGAGGCGATGAAGTCGCCTGCGTTGTTGTGCGAGACAGCCGCTACAGGAGCGGTGCGGGTGCGTTTGCCGCCCGTACCGAAATGTTCGACAATGCCCTTGCATCCCTTGCACAGGATCTCAAACTTCTGGGTGGAAAGCTGTTCGTCCTTGATGGCAAACCGGAACTGGAGATTCCACGCTTTCTTTCCCGCAATGCGATTACGGATCTTTGGTTCTCCGATGAAATAGAGCCAGAGGGAAGAAAACGTGATTCTACAGTGCGGAACGAGGCAGAGCTGTTAGGTGTGTCTGTCCATGCATGTACAGACCAATATCTCTATGCTCCTGATGCGTTTGTCACGGGAACGGGTAAGCCATACTCTGTTTTTACACCATTCAAGAAGCGGTGCCTGGCATCGCTGCCTCATCAGCCGAGTGCTGCTCCAAAAGAAGTACGCTGGCTGGATGTCGCAGAACCTTGTGTTGACCCTAAGGTGCCTGTTTCGAGCGGCATGTTTGCCGCAATGCAGTCATCCGCGGCATACGACCATTACACGGAATTCTGTGAAAACAATATTCAACAGTACGACGAACAGCGCAACTTCCCGGCTGTAAATGGCACATCGCAGCTCTCTCCACACTTGCACTTTGGTGTAGTGTCGCCACGGAGGTTGCTTCATAAAGCACTTACGGTTACCGGGGATGGGGCATCAACGTACGCATCAGAGCTCATTTGGCGTGACTTCTACGCCCAAGTTTTGTATCATCGCCCTGATTCGGTGCATGGGTGTTTTCAACGTCATTGGGATGCAATTCCTTGGCAGGACAATCCTCGCTTCGTTACTGCTTGGATGGAAGGGAAGACGGGGTATCCGATTGTCGACGCGGCGATGCGGCAGCTAAATGCAACTGGATGGATGCATAATCGCTTGCGAATGATTGTCGCATCGTTTCTTACAAAGGATCTTCTTGTCGATTGGCGTATCGGGGAAAACTACTTCCGAAGTCAGTTATTGGATGGAGATATTGCAAGCAATGTTGGGGGATGGCAGTGGGCTGCAAGCACTGGTACCGATGCTCAGCCGTGGTTTCGTGTGTTTAACCCTGTTGCGCAGGGATTGAAATTTGATCCAGTAGGAACGTTTGTACGCGAATGGCTTCCTGAGCTGCAAAATGTTCCTGATAAATTCATTCATGCTCCATGGCTGATGTCGTATAGTGAACGGACGTGGCTAGGTTTCGAGCTTGGTCGCGACTACCCAAATCCTATTGTTGACCATGGTGTTCAGCGGCTCTTGGCCCTGGATATGTTCAAAAAGGTGGCATTGACGCGTGAACCTTCCTAAAGTCCAGTCTCTGATAGCCACAATATTCCTCATTGCATCTGTAGCTTTTGGGCAAACAGCGCTTGCACAGACCGAACAGCCTGGTTCTGATAAACCATCTGTTGCGACACCTGGTGAATCACTCCCAAAGGGCATTCCGGATGTTCAGGTCATGGTCGGGCCAGGCGCTAGGGGATACACGGTCGCTTTTGTGTTTCCCAAAAAGAATCGGCGTGGCTGTGTTCGAGTCGACAACATGTTGTATCTGTCAGGGCACGGCTTAGATTTGCCCTTGCTTGAAGGCGTGAGGCAAACGGGACGCTTTGGTGAAAACATCACTGAAGCCGAAGGCTATGCAACGGCACGTGCGGTGATGTTGACCATACTGGCTACGGTCAAAGCTGAAGTCGGCTCCTTAGACCGTGTTAAACAGATTGTTCGTATATTTGGTATGTGCAATGCAAGCCCTCAATTTACGGCCATGCCGCAAGTGATTGATGG
>JBEEMN010000083.1:0-6311 GCA_041192625.1 Armatimonadota bacterium | reverse complement strand
AACTATGCAGGGTCCGTCTCCGCTGTAACGACAACGGCTGTCTCTAACACTGGAGTGACATCCGGTGGTGGCAAAGGCATGGGAGCACTAAACCTCGGCTCCCTCCAAGGACTGATGTCAGAGGCATCGGTCGGACGAAATGCTGTCGCGGACGATGATGCATCCGGTGAAGAGGATGCCGACAAGGCTCCTGTTGTCCGACTCGTCAACGCCATTCTTGTACAGGCGATTGACACGGGCGCATCAGATATCCACATCGAACCAAACCGCCGAAACGTGCGTGTCCGCTACCGCATCGATGGAGTTCTTCGCGAGATTATGCCAGTCCCCAAAATGCTGCAACCACCTGTGATTGCGCGTTGTAAGATTATGGCCGAAATGAACATCGCTGAGCGGCGTGTCCCCCAGGATGGTCGTATCGCGATTCGTCATGCGAACAAAGACTACGACATGCGTGTCTCCTGTCTTCCATCGCTGTACGGCGAAAAAATCGTTATGCGTATTCTTGACAAATCGTCTACGCAGATCGGTCTAGGCCGCCTAGGCTTCCAAAACCATATTCAGGCGACAATCGAATCGCTTGTTTCTCAGCCAAACGGAATGTTTGTCGTTACGGGACCAACCGGTTCCGGTAAAACAACAACGCTGTATTCCATTTTGAACAAGCTGAACGTCGCCGATGTGAACATCGTCACGGTCGAAGACCCGGTTGAGTACGAGCTCACCGGTGTCACGCAGGTTCAGATCAACAAAAAGGCTGGTTTGAACTTTGGAAGTGCACTCCGCTGCTTCCTCCGCCAGGACCCGGACATCATCATGGTCGGAGAAATGCGTGACCTTGAAACCGCTGATATCGCGATTGAATCGGCACTTACAGGTCACTTAGTTCTCTCCACACTGCACACCAACGATGCACCATCGGCGACCCTTCGTCTTGCGGACATGGGTGTGGAACCCTTCCTTATCTCAGCGACGCTGATTGGAATTCTCGCACAACGTCTTTGCCGTACCAACTGTTCGAACTGCACGGAAGAATACTCCGAGATTGCTGCAACGCTGGCATCATTCCGCTATGACCAGACAGACCCCAATAAAGCGATTACGCTCAAGCGTGGACGTGGCTGTGATGTCTGCGGTGGAACGGGCTTCAAGGGACGCTCTGGTGTTCATGAGCTGATGACGATGAACGATGAGTGTTCAGAGCTCGTTGTTCGCCGTGCGACGATTGTAGATCTGAAAGAGGCAGCAACGCGCAATGGCTATAGAGAAATGCGTGAGGATGGCCTCGATAAGATTCTGATGGGAGCAACGACGCCCAAGGAAGTCGCGCGCGTGGTCTTTACTGCAGGCCACTAAAACCTGTAGTTTCTCTTTTCGGGCCCGCCCAGTGCGGGCCCTTTTCTAGACGGAGGCAAGTAAAGCTATGTCAGTTTCTGGACTCACAGATACACCACAACCCGCACGGATGGAAGGTGGCGGCGGAAGACTCCGCTCACTGGAAGACGCACACATCGATGAGCTTCTCCACCTTGTCCACGACACAAAGGGCTCGTCCGACCTGCATATTGCTGTTGGCTTACCTCCTGTATTACGTGTAGACGGTAAGCTCCTGATGGCACCGTATGAGGCATTTACGCCGCAAACATCACAGAGAATCGTCTATGACATCCTCACCGATGAACAGATCCAAAAGTTCGAATCTTCATTTGAACTTGACTTCTCCTATGCACTCGGACGAACATCCCGTTTTCGCGTAAACGTCTTCCGCGACAAAGGAACGGTTGCTGCTGCATTCCGAACCATCCCTACGAAAATCCCAACCCTAGCCGACCTTAACTTGCCGGCAGTCGTTGAAAAGCTCACCCACGTCACCCGCGGGCTGATCCTCGTGACTGGGCCAACAGGATCGGGTAAGTCTACGACGCTTGCGGCGATGGTAAATTCGATCAACCTTGGTCGCTCGGAACACATCATCACGATTGAGGACCCGATTGAGTACCTCCACTCACACAAAATGTCGGTTATCAACCAACGTGAGCTTGGCCAGGACACAAAGACCTTCCCGAATGCACTCCGTGCTGCACTCCGTGAAGATCCTGACGTGATTCTGGTCGGTGAGATGCGTGACCTTGAAACGATGCAGATGGCTGTATCCTCAGCGGAAACGGGCCACCTTGTTTTCGCCACGCTCCACACCAACTCAGCGGCAACAACGGTTGACCGTATTGTTGACTCCTTCCCACCAGGTCAGCAAGAACAAATCCGCCTCCAGCTTTCCAACAACCTGCAGGCCGTTTTGTGTCAACAGCTTTTGCCACGTATTGGTGGTGGAAGAGCCTGTGCACAAGAAATCATGATCGCGACCCCCGCTATCCGGAACTTGATCCGTGAAGCCAAGGCCCACCAGATCACATCCATGATTCAGACATCCGGTGCACTCGGAATGCAAACCATGGACATGTGTCTCCGTGACCTCGTAGGGCGTGGACAGATTACGCGTGACCTTGCTCTCCAACGTGCTATGAACCGGACCGAGCTTGAGAACATGCTTATGCAGTCTGAGCTGACGGCGCAGACCAATGCCGGTGGCGGCGTACAACGACGCTAGTCGCACGGTTTTTGTGTAGCAAGAAAGCCCATAGGTGAACTCCTATGGGCTTTTCTTTTTCATGGTCAATCGATCGCACTAATAAAACCCCTCCAGACAGGTGCCCGGAGGGGTTTGACTTACCTAAGCGCTATCTAGTCGCGCGCTTTACCATCCACCTTTGGACGAGCGGGCGCATTACCCACAGCCACTGCTGTCGCGTGCACTGTACGCGCAACCTTGGTCAGCTTGTCATAGTCGATCTTCTGCGCCTCATCACCAACTTGGTGGTAATCCTCATGTACACCATCAAAGTAGAAGATGATTGGAATGCCCTTCTTTGCATAGTTGTAATGGTCTGAGCGGTAGTAGAAACGATTTGGATCATCCGGGGCATCGTAGCGGAAATCGAAGTTAAGCTTTAGGTAGCTTGCGTTAACACTGTCCGAAACCTTACCAAGCTCAGAGCTCAACATCCGCGAACCGATCACATAGATGCCATTTGGCCCTGACAAATCAGCGTTACGACGGTCCTGATCGCCCGCCTTCTTGGAGCGGCCAATCATGTCGACGTTCAGCTGAGTAACGATACTGTCGATTGGGACCGTCGGATGATCAGCAAAGAACTCGGAGCCCCAGAGGCCCTTTTCCTCGCCACAGTGCCATACAAAGATCAGCGAACGCTTTGGCTTAGGGCCCTTTGCGAATGCCTCAGCGATCTGCAGAACACCCGTAGTGCCCGAGCCATCGTCATCCGCGCCATTGAAGATACGGTCCGTACCTTCAGGGGCATTATTGCGTACACCAACGTGGTCGTAGTGTGCACCAATCGCAACGTATTCCGACTTCAACTTAGGATCTGTTCCTTCGATAATCCCGATCACATTTTGTGTGCGCTGGCGGCTGATATCACGGGTTACGGTGAACTGTGCAACCTTTGCCGGTGCAAATGCCTTGCCCTTGGATGCTTTGCTGTCCGTAGCCGTCGGAAGGTCCATGCCTTCGCCATTCACCAAAGCAGCGCTAACGGCAGGGCTTACGGCAATCGTCGGAACAGCAGGAACAACTTCTGCCGGATCCTGAATGCGGCCAAAGTTCGCACGGGTGTTCGTCTGCTCAAACTGGCGGACTTTCTGCTTCCACGCTGCATCATCGCCGGCGGTGAGAATCACAATTCCAACCGCACCAAGCTTTTGCGCAACGGCAGCTGGTGGGAGGTAATCGACACCCGATTTTCCATCTTTCCACGGCATATCAGGCGGCATTGCAGTGGAGACAACGAGGACTTTGCCCTTGACATCTAAGCCTTCGTACGGATCCACACCCTTGGACTTCCACTGCCAGCCATGCCCGACGTAGACCATCATGCCTTTGGCATCACCGCGGTTGAATGTCCCAGCACTGGTTTGCGCAGCAACAAAGTCCTCGGTGTACTTGAGAACTCGGCCATCCACGGATGCCATCGTCTTTTCTTTGTCCAAGCGTGCACGCGTGAGGAAAATGTCCTGGAAGTATGTACCTTTGTCGCCACCTGGCTTGACGCCAAACTTCTTCATATTGAACGCAAGGAACTCTGCTGCTGCATCGAGGCCAGGGCTTGGCGTGTCACGCCCCTGAAGCGCATCGCTGGCGATGAACATCAGGTAGTCGCGGGCAGCATCTGGAGTGATAACCGTATCTGCAGCCTTACGATAAGCATTCGAAGCTGCCGCAGGTTGTGAAGCAGGTGCTTTCGGTTTCGGTGGTGCACCCGCAGCAGGCAGCAGGAGTGACAGAGAAAGAGCAAGAGGAATTATTGTCATCATTTATATCTCAGAGAAAAAGAATTTATTGAATGGAATCGGACGGTACTCATAGGCTGGAGGATCTACAAGTGTCATCTTGTAACCAAGGCCAGCAAGAAAGGTTGCGACACGCGCATGGAGCTCCGGCGAGTGCAGCTCTACAGAGATGTGCGGATGGAAGCGTTCAAGCGTGCCACGCATGCCTTCAAGAACATCCATTTCCCCGCCGTCTACATCAATCTTCACAACATCGACACGCGAAAGCCCGGCTTTAGCAGCGTAGTCATCAAAGGTGATGCCCGGAAAGTCCACGGTGTTTGGACCGATAGCAAATTCCGTAACAATGGTCAGACGTGAAAGTCCAGCTGCAGAATTTAAGTCGTATGCCTGTTGCATGTACTCGCGGCGGTCGCTTGGTTCGAATGCGATGATA
Source organism: Armatimonadota bacterium (assembly GCA_041192625.1). Classification (GTDB taxonomy): domain Bacteria; phylum Armatimonadota; class Armatimonadia; order Armatimonadales; family Armatimonadaceae; genus CAIRTT01. The sequence continues at coordinate 1,507 of JBEEMN010000083.1, read as the reverse complement.
TGGCCAGTGGTGCCCGCCTCACGTGCCATGAGCAGCGTGAAGTAACCTTCGGCGGCCCCGATATCCACGCAGACCGCCCCTGGCTTGATTGCCTTGATGAGCCAATCCATTTGCGCAACTTCGTAGATTCCACGCCATGTCTGGGTATCGCGGACAAAGTCGAAGTAGGCAACCATCCCCTTCATAGGCCCGCCAAAAAACTTGGCTTTGCGCATCCCTTTACCAAACAGGATGCCTTTAATGGTCTTTGCGATGGACGGCATAAACACTACCCCAACACAGTGGTACGGCACTGACTTACGCCAGCCGTATCAACATATTTGACACGCAAACCGTAGGCTATTGCATCATGTAGCCGGGAAAAGTACCAGTCCCACTCATGGTCACCCGACCGGGGCACGTAATCGTGTGCATCTACGAACAACGCGGGATATGCCGCTGATAAACTTAGTGGGAACGCATATCTTTCAAAGGTCGTATTTCAAGAAATGGAGGCTGCTATGGAAAAATGTAAAGCATGTGGTGGGAGCATCCCGGAGAGTGCCCGCTTCTGCGCGTTGTGTGGTAAAGCCATTTCCGTCGCAACCAGTAGCCCGGCTTTTGGTAAGCTCGCATCCCCTTCGACCCCGCCCGGGAGTTCCAATCCAGCCGAAGCCCCCGCTGTCCCGGCCCAGGATCCCAAAAAGTGGATTATTGGTGGCATCGCAGCGATTGGCTTACTCGGACTAGGCGCCTTTCTTGCAAAAACGGCTGGACTATTGGGTTCACAGCCAACATCGACCAAGAGCACCGCGATTCTTGCTCCTCCGCAGACCCAAACCGCGAACGCACCTGTCCTACAGGCGCCTACCACCAATGCACCAGAAGCTCCGGTCTTAGCACCACCTGGGCAAACTGGTATCCCGATGCCAGAGGATGTCATCGCCTACCTCCGCTGGCTAAAGCAATACCACGCCGACCTCCGGCAGCTGTCATCTTCGCTTGAAGGTGTCGCCATGCAGATCATCCCAACGATGACTGTAAATGGCTACAACCAGCTGTTCAATGAGGAAGAAAACAAAATCAATGTTCCGGGTCAGGACCAGACGCGGGGACGCTTGCTTGAAGTGACATCCCAGCTCAACCAGATGGCCGGTCGCTTCAATGGAGTTCGTCCTCCAGATCCCTGTGCGCCGCTGGCTGGTCAATATCAGCAGTCGATGAACGTGCATCTTCAACAAATCGCAAAACTTGCAACACTCTTGCAGAAGATTATGGAAAACCCGGCCGATGCAGCGACCATGTTACCGGAGCTCACGGCGGAGCAGGGTAGCAAGTCGATGTCTGGCCAGGCCGATGGTGCCGTGAAGGGTGCTGATCAGCAGCTGAATGCCCTGCGGGAACGCTACATCGACATCCCAAGCGATATCAACCGTGGAACCTTCCAAATTGACACCCTAGACAGTGGCCTAAATGCTGGCAAACTCCTCGGCGGCAAGGGACTCGGGATGTAGGGTCATCCGCAAAA
>JBEEMN010000082.1:0-6330 GCA_041192625.1 Armatimonadota bacterium | reverse complement strand
AGCGCCGTCATCTTAATGTCCATCGGGATTGGCAGTGATGACACAACCTTGTAGTTTGGGTCGCCGGCCGGGATACGGAAGCGGGTATTCGAAGCTCCGGTAACCTTGATCTCATGCTCCGGGGCCTTCGCGGCAAAGCGAATTCCCAGTTTCGTTTGATCAGTTGCCGCTGTTCCATTGGTTGTGTAGTGCATTTGGAAGCGCAGTACTGTTCCCTTTGGCAGCTTTTTCGCGAGGCCTTCTGGCCACGCCGCGGTCGATGTTCCAGGAACATACGCTGCAAAGAAGCTGGCACGCTCGTTGAGGTCTTCGACGCTGAACTGCCCAGGCTTACGGATGAAAATCAGGACGTGGTGAACAACCTGCTTTGCACTTGGGACGACCTCCACGGATTGGACCCACTTGTCTTCCGTGATGTTTACTTCGGCATCCATAACCCGGTACGGGAGAACACCTGTCGCTGGCACAAAGAGTGGCTGTGGCATCGTGACAACCATGTCTGGCTTGCCAAGGGACCATCCATCCGTGATCGCCGGAAGGGGCTTTGGAGCCTTCGCGACATTTCCAAGTGCGCGGGGTCCGTTCAGCCATGTCAGAAGCGTTTCTTTGTCTGCTGGCTGGAGGGAGCAATCGTTGACCCATGGAGATTTAGTCGTTCCAACGGCCGGAGCAGCCTGCCAGGGAGGCATGGTTCCCTGCTCAACCGTCTGCTTGATCATCGCGGCATGCGCCTTTACATCGGCGATGGTGTCCAGCTTGAATGGGGCGATACCACCTTGGCGGTGACAGCTCACACAGTTCTTCTGAACAATCGGCGCAACTGCATCGTAGTACGTGATCGCCGTTGCCGGAGGAGCCGTAACTGGTTCAAGCGCGCAGCCACTTGGGTTGACATTTGCCGTTGCAGGCTTTTTGCCGGCAACAACAGCCCCGAGAGTGCTCAACAGCCACTGGTTACGCGGCTTCGGGAGCGAGCTCGTGACGGTGTATTGGTCATCTGCTGCCCCCCGGTACACCAGCTCCTGATTTGCATTGAAGACAAAGACTTCTGCTGTCGTACGCGGCGCAAGCACACGGGAGATGGATTTGTCTGTATCGATGATGTAGCGGCCGTTCAGTCCGGTGGATGCTGAAACGCGGGATGCATCGGATGCCAAATCGGTCTCAATTGGATTTACGTAGACAAAGTTGATGCCCTTGGCGCGGAACTGATCCTCGAGCTGGGCGATGTTGGATAGCTGGCGCTTCGTAACGGGACAAGATGTGCTCGTAAAGGCAACAACAAGGCCCTTAGGCCCTGCAAGCGTAGAGAGGTTTGTCTGGCGATTTGCAATGTCACGTACATTTGGAACACGCGCTAGCATGCTATTGGATCGCTTTGCTGGGGCCTCTGGGCGGGCAGCTGCACCAAAGGCAACTCCGGCGACCAGCAGTCCAGCTATTCCAACCGTCCACGTGTTTTTCATCAAAAATACCAACTTCCAGACATTTTCAAATAGACTTTTATATATGTAAGGACGTTTCCGCTCAACGGAAAGTTTCCTGTTAATCGTTCCCGCTAAATAAGCATCTTAGGCATCCAATGCACATAGGAACATTAGTGTCAATTTCTTATCGGATACTAACGCATCCTGCTAAGGGCGCATCAGAACTTCATCGAGGTTTAAGATTGCGTTTGCAACAACTGTAAGCGCTGCCTGCATCCCCGGGTCTTCACTCTTGCTTACATTGGCATTAGCCCCACCGAGTAATGCTTTTGCCTTTTCTACGCCTGCGCCACGATATTGGTGGAGAGCATTCGTCAGCAAGCGCTTGAGATGCTGGATATCAGCATCCGATGCCCGCCGGCCCGTCGCACGCTCAAACATCCACTGTATACGCCCGCGTCCGTCTGTTGAAACATTCAGCGCACCTGCAGCAAGCGCCCCTGCAGCCTCGATGTAAACCGGGTCGTTCATCGTCACCAATGCCTGCAGAGGCGTGTTGGTTCGAATGCGCCGCATCGTACAGACATCCCCCTGACCTGTGTCAAATGTCAACATCGATGGGTACGGATTCGATCGTCGCCAATAGGTGTAAAGCCCGCGACGGTAGCGGTCATCCCCGGTAGATGTCACCCATTGCATCCCGGAGTAGGGCGTTTTCCAGATGCCTGGTGGCTGTGGCGGCATCACGGGTGGGCCACCCATTTTCGTCGCGAGCAATCCAGAGACCGCAAGGGCCTGATCCCGGATGACTTCGGCGGACAGACGAACCCGCGGCATCCCGGAGAGCCATCGGTTTTCTGGATCCACGCGGCGTGCTGTTTGCGAGCGAAGCGCGCTCTGTTTATACGTTCGGCTGGTCACTAACATTTTGAGAAGTGCTTTTTGGGAGTACTTCAGGTCATCCCGATAGCTTATCGAGAGGTAATCCAAAAGCTCTGGATGGCTTGGCTGTGCGCCCTGTGTCCCGAAGTCCTCTTCAGTTTCGACCAGTCCTCGGCCGAAGAGACGGGCCCAGATACGATTGACGGCAACGCGCGCTGTGAGCGGGTTTTCCGGGGAAAACAGCCACTTCGCGGCATCCAGGCGGGATGGGGTAGACGTACTTGGCTGGCCAAACATCCCCGGTAAGGTCGCTGTCACAACCGCGCCCTGATCCAAAAAGCTGCCGCGGTTATGTAGCTTGGTAACCCGTGCCGACTTAGTATTGAGCTCACGCATGATTGGTGTGTTAGGGAAGTTTTCACGGAGCGCTTTTTCATCCGCCTTTATCTGGTTCAAGCGTGTGAGAAACGCTGCTCCCTCCGGGTATGTGGACAAGAATGCTGTATCGATGAACTCCTGCATTTCAGCGGTGCGTTCGGCATCCGGGACGAGGAGGAGCTCAGCGATGCCTGGTTGCTGAACGGCCTTCGCTGTCTGCCGCGTTGAAGCAGATGAAAGCGCGAAACATCCCGCTGAGAGCTCAGGGTGGTTGAATTCCAGCTTTACGACCAGCTGGCTAGCGGCACTAATCGACCGTTCGAGGTCAAAGACGATGGCGTGTTGCTTGTTGTTCTCAGGGGAGAATGCCCAGCCTGAGCTTGGCTTGCCATCGAATGCATCTTCAGCCGGCCAGCCGCCCTGTTCGATATCAGCCTTTGCAGCGACGATTCGCACCGGAAGAAGCGTGCCATCGGCAGTCTTCTCCTGCAGCACCACTTCGCTCGTCACGACATTCTGATCGTGTCCAGCGCGGCCTGGACCCATGTTTGGGAGTGACTTGTCTTTGAGGATGTCCAGGCGGATCGCGGCTGTCTGCTGCTCGAGCGGCATCGTTACTGTGAAGACTTCGGTCCGCGCATGCGGTCCACTTACAACGATTGACCGGTCTGGTCGCTGTGTTGTTTTGGCCCCATTAGTCGTCGTCACACCTGACGGCACAATGCGTCGCCAAACGCCCTGTGTTCTCTGTGCATCACTCCAAGTACGGAATGCGGCGGTGCGCGCGGAATCCCCTGAGTGGATTTCGCTGCTGAGCGCTTTTCTTGTTGCATCCAGGCGCGCAAGCTCGGCCTTCTGCGATGCTGTTGGACCACTTAGCGTTGGACCATCATCGTAGCGGTCCGCATCCTCAGTCTGGTTCCAAATCGCGTAGAAGCGATAGTAATCCGTTTGCGTAATCGGGTCGTATTTATGCGTATGGCATTTGGCGCAGCCAAATGTCAGGCCCATCCACACCTGACCCGTTGTGTCAACGCGATCTTTGACAGCAATGGTCCGAAACTCTTCGTCATCCGTGCCGCCTTCATCGTTTGTCGGCGTGTTCCGGTGAAAAGCAGTTGCGATTTTGTCTTCTTCCGATGCATCCGGCAGTAAATCACCCGCCAGCTGCAGCATCGAGAAGCGGTCATATGGGATATCTGCGTTGTAGGCATCTGTAACCCAGTCCCGCCATCGCCAGATGCTCCTGCCGAGGTCTTTCTCATAGCCTTTGGAGTCGGCGTAGCGTGCAAGGTCCATCCACATGCGTGCCCAATGCTCGCCGTAGGCGGGGCTTGCGAGGAGGCGATCCACTTGGCGTGCATAGGCATCCGGGCGGGTATCGGCGACAAATGCTTTCATCTCTGCAGGTGTTGGCGGGATGCCTGTTAGGTCCAGGGCAGCGCGTCGCAATAGGGTACGTTTGTCGGTGTCTGGGCTTGGCTTCAGACCAAAACGTGACATCCCGGCATATATAAACGCATCAACTGGGTGTGCGCTCCACACTTTTCCGGGCTGTGATGTCGGCATCGATGGGCGCTTGGGTGCGATGAAAGCCCAGTGTTGCTCGTATTTGGCACCGGATTTGATCCATTCCGTGATCGTTTGAATCTCTTTAGATGTTAGTGGATGCCCTGTTTCTGCCGGCGGCATTTGGAGCGCACCAGATTTCAGCGTGATCCGCTTGATGACGCCACTTGTGAGCGGGTTGCCAGGAATGATGGCTGCGAAGCCGCTTGCAGCGGGCTTAAGAGCAGCCGGCGTATCGAGACGCAAGCCTGCTTTACGCGCAGCATCATCCGGGCCGTGGCACGAAAAGCATTTGGCAGACAGGATTGGAAGCACATCCGAGCGGTAGCTGACACGCTTAGTGAATAACCCGCGCGATGCACCACCCGCTTGCGACCCGGCGGGTGGCTGGGCGATCGCGATGGCGGCCGTCCCGGCGGCGAGGAAGAGTGTCAACCCGATGGCAGCATTGCCTGCAAGCAGCTTCATGCCACATTACACTCCGTTTGCTCAGGCATTTGCAAGCATGACTTTGCCGCTGCCGACATCAGGGATTCGTATGTTACGTGTTACGAGTGCATCAGGTTGTGGAGCGCGCTGCTAATGTCCGGGAATGCAAACGAATAACCAAGCGACTTCGCACGCTCAGCGGACACGCGCTGGCTGACGAGGAGCGCATCCGCGAACTCGCCAAGGAGGAGCTTGAGGGCCCAGGATGGCACTTTAAGCGCCGCGGGCTTTCGCAGCTCACGTCCAATTGCCATCGCCATTTCTTTCATCGTTGCACAGCCCGGCGCAACCGTGTTCACGGCACCCGACCATTGCTCTTCCTCGATTGCTGCGATGAACATTCCGACGACATCATCGATATGCACCCAAGGAACCCACTGCGTCCCGGGGCCAAGTGGGCCGCCAAGGCCAAGGGTGTATGGCGAAAATGGCAACATTGGAGGTTTGATGAGTGCCTGCAACATCCCGGCATCGCGTGACAGCACCGGCCCGATGCGGAAGCAACATACACGGCTTCCGGTTCCCCGTGCCGCGCTTGCTGCCGTTTCCCATTCACGTGCGACATCCGCGAGGAAAGTCTTGCCGACCGGGCTGCTCTCGGTGAGGACGGTGTCTCCACCATCTCCATAAATGCCGACAGCCGATGCCTGGAGCAAAACCCGTGGCTGCGCCTCGACAAGCTTCTGGGTTGTACGCACGCGGCTGTCACGAATTTCCTGTTTGTAGGCATCCGTCCACGTACCGCCCGCCATGCTCGCACCGGTAAGGTTGATGACCGCGCTCGCGGCGCCGACGGCAGGGTGCCAAGTGTGTTCAGCATCCCAGTGGAAGTATCGGACATTCGGCATCAGCATCGGCTGGTCGGGGTACCGCGTGATGATATCTACGGAGTAGCCTCTGTTCTGAAGCTTTGGGATAAGGGCTGACCCAACGAGACCGGAGCCACCGGCAATAACAATATTCACAAAAGTGATGTCCTGTCTGTCTGCAAGAAAACGGGTTTGGGCTAGTTGGCACTCTCAGGAGTGGCTGTGTACTGTGCTAGCTGCGCGATGTGGTACGTGTCATGTGCAAGGACGAGGGTGGCGATGTCCTTGACTGTAATCGTACCGACTTCAGGGCGGATGCCACTGCGGTCAAAGGCATCGTTTGGAAGGGATGCCAAATACGCTGTCAGGGCTGCGCGTCCGGTTGCGAACTTCTCGAGACTAATCTCCACCGGGGTGGTTGCGTAGCCGTTGAGCTCTGCCATTTCACCTTCATCGATGTTTGGAAGCACGGGTGAATCTTCTTGCACGATGCGCTGCATACGCTCAAGCCAGATTGGCTCCCAGTCGGCGAGGTGCGCGAGGACCTCACGCAGGGTGAAGTAGTCGGGGCCCTGATCCTGATCTGCGATTGCATCCGGGATGTTCGCGCAAAAACGGGCAATAATCCCGGGGCTTGCGTTCAGGGCGTGATCGATGAGGTATTTGCGTACGTAAGGGGGCATTGTGAATGCGTTACTTTCAATAGGTTATACCCGATGGCTGGTTCCGCGCACGCTACGTAACGGCGTAACATTCCGCTAGAGGCTACGCAGGTT
>JBEEMN010000081.1:0-6482 GCA_041192625.1 Armatimonadota bacterium | reverse complement strand
CCTTCATCACGTAGACATCGATTGTGTCGCCTACGGAGACAATATCTTCGAGATTTGCAACAGGCTCACGTGAGAGCTCGTCCGGGCGGATAAGGCCTTCGGATTTCGTTCCTACATCAACCAACACACCTTCACGTGGGTCGATATGGACAACAGTTCCCTGAACCACGACACCTGGCCGAACATCGGACCCTGTGTCACCAAGCTCACGGGCAGAACCCGGAACCGTAATCTCATCAAGCGGTGGCATCTGATCAGCTGCGTAAGACGCAGTAGCTGCGAGTGCAGCCTGACCAGTGCCCGTTGTTTCCTCGGACATACAGATATAACGCTATTCACTGCCTGACTTTCCATTCCACGTCAAGCAGGATCCCTTCCAAATTTTCCAACATCAGCCTAATGCTGACACTCGGGACAGTAGGTCGTCCCGCGGCCTCCGATGCTGGTTTTCACCAACAGACCACCGCACAGAGGACAGGGTTTCCCCTTACCTCCGTACACTCTAGGTTCATACGTACCCGGATTTCCATCCAAGTCAACATATTCACCAAACGATCCGCCTAAACGAACCGCATTTCCAAGGGTTTCGGCAATCGATGCAGCAAGCGCATCGCACTCACAAGCATCCAAACCCGAAGCCTGCCGTTTTGGAGAAATCCCCGCAGTGAATAAAGATTCATCCGCGTAGATATTCCCAACACCAGCAACAACCTTTTGATCTAGAAGAATCGACTTGATAAGTCCGCGCCTTCCAGCGAGACGACCAGCCAATACCTCTCCAGACCAACCGTCATCGAGAGGCTCCGGACCCATCGATGCGACATCGGACACCTGCGTGTACTCCGATGCATCATCGAAATGCCAATCACCCCAAGTCCACATGTCCGTGTAGACGAGCACATCACCAGTGCCAAGACTCACACGAACGCACTCGTATTTCTGCGTAGGAACATCAGCCGCAAAGCGCCGAATACTCCCCTTCATATTCAAGTGCACAACCAACTGAAACGATGGCACGGTGCCACACCCCATGTCAAACAGCAGAAACTTACCCCTACGATTCACCGCATTGACAGTCGTATCCGCGAGTCGTTCCGCAAAGTCACCAATGCTACACCGCTTGAGAACACGTTGATCCGTGACTTGGACTCCCGTAATCCTCTGCCCTACCGCTGCCCTCACCAATCCGCGTCGAAGCGTCTCAACCTCAGGCATCTCCGGCAACAGCGTAACCTCACCCACACTCGGAGGGTTTACATTCTTATTCAGGCTATCTTATGTCAAAGAGATGTTAAACGTCAAGGGGCACATCAACTAAGTTAATTCGTCGATTGGTACAAGCCCCCACTGCGCCCGCAGCGAATCTCTTAGCTGTAGCAGCGAGCCATCCGCAATAGCACCCCGTATCTGCTGCATCAACTTGGCGTAGAAAGCGAGGTTATGAATCGATGCCAGATTTGAAAAGAGAATCTCGTTACAACGGTGTAAATGCCGGAGGTAGGCTGCACTGTGTCGACGACATGTAAGACAGTCACACTCTGGGTCGATTGGGTTCGTGTCCTCTGCAAACCGCGCATTGCTGACATGTCGCCGACCTTGACTCGTGAACACAGTGCCATTGCGCGCCATCCGCGTTGGTAGCACACAGTCAAACATGTCCATCCCTGCGATCACAGCTTCAAGAATATCCTCAGGCATCCCAACACCCATCAGATAGCGTGGCTTGTCCTTTGGAAGCAACGGCGCAGTATTGCGCGTGATGCGATACATCTCAGCCGGAGGCTCGCCGACACTGACGCCACCAATGGCAACACCGGCAAAGTCAAGCGATGACATAAACGCAGCGCTCTCCGCCCGCAAGGCGTCATCGGTGCCACCCTGCACGATTCCAAAGAGGTTATGCCCCGTACTGTCACCACCGAGCTCTGCGTGCCTGTCCCGGCACCGTATTGCCCACCGGTGCGTTCGCTCCATCGACAGACGAACATACTCTTCCGTTGCCGGATACGGCGTGCATTCATCAAAAGCCATGATGACATCCGCACCCAGCTGATGCTCGATCTCCATCACGCGCTCAGGTGTAAAATCGTGCTTTGAGCCATCGATGGGTGACTTAAACGCCACACCACTCTCGGTGATCTTCCGTAAGTCCTTCAGGGAATACACTTGGAAGCCGCCGCTGTCGGTAAGCATCGCTCCCGACCATCCAATGAACTTTGGGAGACCACCCAATCGCTCCACCCGCTCACTTCCAGGCCGTAAGTAAAGATGAAAAGTGTTCCCTAAGATTAGCTTATAACCGAGCTGCTCGATGTTCTCAAAGAGCATCGCCTTAACCGTCCCCTGCGTCCCAACCGGCATAAACACTGGCGTTTCCAATGTCGCCCGCGGGAGCGTAAGCGTGCCTAAACGGGCATTGCAGTCAGATGCTGTCTTCGTCACACTAAATGTAAGCGCTGAACTCAATTCACAACCTCAAAAATCTCGACATCACGGCTGGAAAACACACGCTTCATCCCAAGCGGGTTCACCGGATATGCAGGTGATGCCGTCTGCGATGCAAGTGTCCCATTCGACCACCGAACCGGGATGTACTGCGGGGAGCCATCTGCTTTTAGTAGTGCTGTCCCCGTAGCATCTGCAAGAGGACCATCCGCGAGTTTGTTTAGATATAGAACATAGCGAATTCGATTCTGCAGCAGGATTTCACGGCGGACATCATCCGATGTCGATGCGTCAAAGAAGCGCACGGTCGAAGTGATCTTAGCACCGTAGTTAATGGTCTCGGACCAGTGGCCATCAAAGACCGTCAAGCCAGCAATCGCAGGTACATAGACGGACAGATGCGGCATCAACGCCACACCAGGAAAGCGAAGATGACTTGTCGGATCAGGTCCTACCAAGACCGCATCGGTTGCTTTGCCATTTCGGCCGAGCCACTTCAGCGCATCGTCTTCGCTTGTCGTGAGATAAGGTCGCATCTGGGTCGAACCAGCATTCGCAGGCAGCTTCGACATCGCATCCTGAACCCAAAAAACATTCGTCGGAAGCGCCAACAACACCGCTGTTCCGATAAGAATCTTTGGAAAATCGCCAGACAGCTTTTTTGTAAGATGAAGCAAACCAGCAACGGCAAGCATGGCAAGCGGAATCTGAGCCCCCATTAGCATTTTGCGCTGAAAGGCAAATGGCAGCTGCGATGATAACAAAGCGCCGACATACCAGGCAGCCAAATACAGCTTCGGTAGGTCACGTGCCTTGATTGCATTGATGACAGCCACAATCGCAAGCGGCAACGCGATGCCAAAACCTATCAGAACCCAATGGATGGCCGCCGTTCGGGTATCTGTATCTGCGCGGGCTGCAAACAAAGGGTCGACACGCGTTGCATAAAATACCCATGCCGTTGTCGGCAGGGCAATCACTCCAGCCCCAATTGCAAGCAACCAAGCGTGCAAATGAAAGCGCTTTTGGATGACATCACTCGTTACCCGGATACTAATGACAGCAAGCATCACATGTAAAACATCGTAGCTATGGATATTTCCAAGCAAGCCTGTGGCAATGCCAGCGAGGATGGCATCTTTGGTCGAATGCGATGATTCAGCCCTTATCCAGCTTGATACCGCAACAACAATCAACGCCAACGCAGGCGCAAAGAGCGGTGAATACACGCTGACCTGAAACACAGAGATCTCAGGTTGGAACAAGTCGATCGGCTGTCCTGTAAATCCACGCGCCGTACTAAAGCCGCCAAACAGGTAACCGAAACCGGATGCCAGACATGTAAACACAATTGCGAGCCGCTGATGCTTTGCATCTTTGAAGATGCTTTGCGCAAGCCCTGCAATTGCGAAAACGAGGCCACCCACTCCAACCAAACGTCCGACATGGTAAGCAAGCGACCCACCCGTTACTTTGCTCAGCACCCCGAGAATCAAAAACCAAATGTTAAACAGAACACTCTTTTGCGGCTCAATGCAAAAGCGGTTTTCCTGAAAGAACTGCCCTTGCGCAACCTGCTTCATCCAAGAAAGGTAGACAGCGGAGTCATCGATGTTATGTAACATCCATGTGTACACGTGCCCACTTGGCGTAGACACGGCAGCAAACAGGTACGGCAGGCTAGACAGGAGCATGATGGCCCCAGCGATACAAGCTGTAAAACCATGTTGCTTTAGCCGATGCACCATGTGATTGCTAATCGGTAAACGCCGTTATCGTGACGCGATGCCGACGGTATTCCCCCGGTTCGATCGTCATTAGCCGACCGGCTTCCCGCTCTGCAGCACGACCAAGGACCTTACACGTTGCAGGCTCGATGCCACAGACATACTCCCCTTGCCCCGTCATTTTCCACTGGGTGAAGTGCGGCAGCTCCTGCGTATTCCAGCTAACCTTTACGCCAAAGCGCAAGCGCTGATTGTAGAGCTCCGCTGTGACATCCCCTTGTGGCATATCGTGATAAAAACACTGCTCTGCGTAACCGCTGATCGGAGCAGTGAACATCTTGGCAGCAGAAATACCCTTTGCTGCTTCATCATCGCGCGGAGTCGTGACCGTGCCATCTGGCAAGCGTAAAATCGTATCCTCACTGAGCAGTGGCCAGCCGAAGTTGAGGTGGTAAAGCAGCATCAGCGGACTTGTCTGAAAGCCTGCATTGTGGACTGTGTCCGTAATCGTCAGGCTTGATTTTCCGATAGGCGTGCTGATCACGCGGCGAAGACGTAGGTTTTCGCCAAAGACAGTCGCTTCACGCATCGTGCCTTCAACATAGACTGTCGCCTCATCCTCATCTTCCCAATCGGTCCATGCTCCCGTTTCCGCAGCCGGTATGTGCGAGAGTTTTCCATGGATGCCCAGGGACTCATCTCCATCGACATTTGCAGCTCCCGCATTCGCGAGGCCACACCCTGTAAGCAACCCACCATGAAACGTCTGCAGCCATCCACGCCCTTCGGGAACGAACGCATGTGGATGTCCCCAGCCAGTAGCAGACACCCAGGCAAAGGGCATCCCGTTGTAGGTCGCTGCCGAAATGTCCATGCCGCGCGAGAACAGCACGGTGAAATCTAATCCGCCCCCAGAGCGCACCCGGGCGGCTCTTATGCCCCCCTCGACGCCTTCATCGTAGGTAAAGCGTTCTACTCCGGCAACCTGAGTATAATCACCCACGTACGCCGCGATTTGCCGTTTGGCCAGTTCCTTACCGTATAGCTGCATCCGACTCCTCCACCGCTGGCGCGGGCCAGCAATCTTCGTCCGCGAGTGCCATGACTGCCGCGGCCATTTCTGCCGCTCGCCGTCCGTGCCCCGCCCCTCGGGAAACAATACATCCCTGTATCAACAACTCAACATCAAAGTGCGCTGAGCGTCCATCCCCGGAACCAGAAATCACACGATACTCCGGTAAACACCGATATTTGGCCTGTGTCCGCATTTGCAGGTCAGATTTTGCATCCGGAAGTCCATCCCCAGCAACAACATCCGCCAGCTGCCCACCAAGCACACTTCCCAGATATACATCCAGAACATCCCAGCCGCGCTTCAAATACACCGCAGCGGCGACAGCTTCGAAGAGCTCTTCTGCAATACGATCATCGGTTGTACGGCCATCTTCAATCTCGGACTTCCCGGCGATGACCATCGATGTCAAACCGAGCCGCCTTGCGGCGGCGGCAAGGGATGTTCGATTTACCATCACCTGCTCGCGCCGATTGAGTTCTTTTGCTGCGCCATCCTTAGATGTGCCATTAAACAGCTTCCCAGCCGTCCACAGCCGGACAACAGCATCCCCGAGGTATTCGAGGCGCTCATAGCTTGGAAGGACATCGGATGCTGCACTGCGGTGTGTAAACGCCTGGCGTAGAAGCGCATCCCCGGGCGCAATCCCCCATGCCGCAGCAAATGTATCGATGAGCGGTGCAGTGTCAATCAATGAGTGCGTCCACAGCCTCCTGAATTCGGCGAAGTCCCTCGTTTATCGCATCCATACTGGTCGCATACGAGAACCGCACAAAGTCGGGGGTCCCGAAGCCGCTACCAGGCACCACAGCGACACCCTTGGATTCCAGGAGGTAATCAGCGACATCATCCCCGGATGCCAGCTCCTTACCCGCAGGCGTTTTCTTCCCGTACAGTCCGCTGATGTTTGGGAAGACGTAGAACGCCCCCTGAGGCATCCGGCACTTGAAGCCTGGGATTGCATTGAGTCCAGCGACGATGACATCCCGGCGAGACATAAACGCGGCACGCCACTCAGCCAGAAATTCCTGAGGACCATCGAGGGCAGCGACACCGGCATATTGCGCTATCGATGTCGGGTTGGATGTGACCTGATCCTGAATACGTCCCATGGCGGCGACCAATACCTTGTCACCCGCAACGTAGCCGAGGCGCCATCCGGTCATCGAGTAGGCCTTTGACATCCCGTTACACGTCAGCGTCCACTTCGCGATTTCAGGCGAAAGCGCCGCAACGGA
>JBEEMN010000080.1:0-6528 GCA_041192625.1 Armatimonadota bacterium | reverse complement strand
AGTCATGATCAACGCGATGGCCGTGTTTGGGAGGTTCCAGAGGTGGCCAATGATCGTCCAGAAAGTCATCGTAAATCTCGCCACACCCTACATCATACCTATAGGTATAATTTGCCACATGACCCTGGACCTCGCAGAGCGTGCCGCACGCAATATGGCCACCTTTGAGGCTGCGCGCGCGGATGCCCATGGCGATCTGTATCACCAGTGTTTTGTCCCGGATGACAGCTTTCCAGATGGAGATGCCCTTTTAAAACATCCGGTTGGCACTTACTTCTGGCTCCGGGCAGGGCAGCAAAGTGCGCGGGAGCGCCTCGCCACGGGTGGGTTTACGTATGCCTTTCCAGGCATCTTAATGGCTTTGCCTCTGTGCGAAAGTGACATCTCTACGGGTCTAAATGATGCCGATGACCGCCTCGTGGACACTTGGCGACTCGCTGATTTAGAAGTCCACCCATGGCATGGTGGAAATCTGAATGCTGTTTTGGGCGACATCCGGTTACACAAAGAGACACCCGACACAACGCTGTGGGCGCTCCGCGGGCATCGGGGCACAACAATGGTCGCATCCTGCATGTCGCTCATCGACACCGACCGTACGGTTGGACTGTATGCGGTTGGCGTCCGCGGGGATATTCAGCGCCAAGGCTACGGCTTGGAGCTTGTCCGCCGCGTTACGGCAAGCCTTCATGGCACGGCAGATTTTGTCACGCTTCAATGTCACCCGATGCTCGCCGCGTTTTATGGAAAAGTCGGGTTTGCGCGTATCGGGGCTGTGGAGGCATGGAGCCGCTCGCAGGGGAGAATACCGGTGGATGCGACGGAAGCGGCACTGATCACCGCCATCTGCGGCGCGGATATACCCCTTGTCAAGCAGCTCCTCACCGACAATCCTGCGCGTATTCAACAACCCGTGATGCTTTGGAACCGCGGAGCGACCCTGCTGCATCTCGCGGCGTGGATGGCGGATATTCCGACGATCGAACTCCTCCTGCAAATGGGGGCAGACCGTGATCAGCCAGACCTTTCGCATGGGTTCAAAGCGGCTGGGTGGGCGCGTCACTTTGGACGGACAGACCTGCTCCCGTACCTCTAGGCACGCCCGCTGGCGACATGCCCGGCGGTATACTGGAAACCATGTCTATTCCTCAGGACCGCATTCGCAATTTCTGCATCATCGCGCATGTGGACCACGGTAAATCAACCCTTGCAGACCGCCTGCTCGAAGTCACTAAGACAATTGAGAAGCGTGACATGCAGGCTCAGCTCCTCGACAAAATGGATATCGAGCGAGAGCGCGGCATCACAATCAAAATGGCCGCCGTCCGGATGCACTACACCGCCCTCGATGGTCTCGAATACGAGATGAACCTCATCGACACACCGGGCCACGTCGACTTTACGTATGAAGTTTCGCGTTCGCTGAATGCATGCGAAGGTGCGCTCCTCGTCGTGGATGCTGCACAGGGTGTGGAAGCACAGACCCTTGCGAATGCAAATCTTGCGATGAACGCTGAGCTTGTGATCATCCCGGTTATCAATAAGATTGACCTCCCTGCCGCCGACCCCGAGCGTGTTGCCGAAGAAATCGAGTCTGTGCTGGCCATCGATGCGACAGAGGCCATCCCGGCGAGTGCCAAGGCCGGTATCGGCGTACCAGAGATCCTTGAGGCCGTTGTTACCCGCATTCCACCACCTAACGGTGATCCTGATAAGCCATTCCGTGCTCTGATTTTTGACAGCCACTACGATGGCTACCTTGGTGTTGTTGCCTATGTTCGCGTCGTGGATGGCCAGCTAAGAGCAGGTGACAAAATCCGCTTTATTGCGACAGGTAAGGAAGTCACGGTTAGTGAAGTTGGTATTTTCAATCCGTGGATGAAGCCTGTTGATCAAATTGGCACGGGCTCGACCGGCTATTTACATGCCGCAATCAAGAGTGTGACCGACTGCCGCGTTGGCGACACGGTTACGACAGCTAGCAAGGCTGGTATCGGGATTGATCCGCTGCCGGGCTATCGTCCTGTCAAGCCGATGGTCTACTGTGGTCTCTATCCGATTGAAACGGTGCAATTCCAGGAGCTCAAGGAAGCGCTCGCGAAAATGCAGCTCAATGATGCCGCGCTGACATTTGAGCCGGAGTCATCCGCTGCGCTTGGCTTTGGCTTCCGCTGCGGCTTCCTCGGTCTGCTCCATATGGAAATCGTGCAGGAGCGCCTCGAGCGAGAGTTCAACCTTAGCCTGCTCGCAACCGCACCAAGCGTGGTCTACAAGGTCTACAAGACTGATGAGACGATGGAACTGGTTGACAACCCGGCTAACTGGCCGGAAACGACGACAATCGACCATGTGGATGAGCCGTATGTCGATGCGATGATCATCGTCCCGGATGGCTATGTGGGCGCCGTGATGGACATGGGCCGTGACCGCCGTGGCATTTTGGGGAAGATGGAATACCCGGCGCCTGGGCGTGTGATGCTGCATTACCAGCTCCCGCTCGCTGAGATCATCATGGACTTCTTCGATCAGCTAAAGTCGCGCACAAAGGGTTATGCAAGCTTTGATTACGAGCTTTCGGACTATCAGCCGAGCTCTCTCGTAAAGCTCGACATCCTCGTGAATAACGAGCCTGTGGATTCGCTCTCTTTCATCACACATCGTGACAAGGCATTCTCCCGCGGCAAGATGCTGGTGGAAAAGCTAAAGGAAATCCTTCCGCGACAGCAGTTTGAGATCAAGCTGCAGGCGGCGATTGGTGGCAAGATTGTCGCGGCTGAGCGCGTGTCCGCGCTCCGCAAAAATGTGATTGCGAAGTGTTACGGAGGAGATATCTCGCGAAAGCGTAAGCTCCTCGAAAAGCAAAAGGAAGGCAAGAAGCGCATGAAGTCTGTGGGCAATGTCGAAATCCCACAGGAAGCGTTTATGTCTGTGCTGAAGCTCGGCGACTAGGCTGCTAAGGGGCCCAACGAAAATCAGCGGTTCCCGGTAACGGGGACCGCTTTTTATTGACAGCGATGGTTTTGGTGATACCGATGCTTAGTGGGGGACTCACGTTCTGTCCATTCTCTCAGTCACTCCCTTGACGTGAGCGCGCATGCAGTGTCATTAATGCAGTACAGGTTTGCTGGAACCTAGCAATTTTGCAGTGGTAGGTTCTCACGTTATTGATACTTATTGGCGTATCAAGTGTGAATAATTGTTAATTTCGTTTGACAACATGTGTAGATTCTTCGTATACTTCCGCCGAAGCACCATCACACATGCGTTTGGCTAACACCCGCATGCGGCGCATCACTTTGTAAGCATATGGAATCAGAAGGACGAGAACTCTTGACGGTGGAGCAGGCTGCCAACTATTTACAGTTGTCGCAGTCAAGCATCCGCTCGTACATCCGCCAAGGTAAGCTTCTGGCCTACCGCATCGCGGGAAAGCGCAAGGTTCTCATCAAACGCGAAGAGCTCCTCAAACTCCTCGAGCCCGCCCGGCTGGACGACTAGGCTCCGGCTGTGGCACAGCCATCTAGTTCATTCTCTGCTGAAATCAGGGAAGCATGGCGCTACCGTGAGCTCCTCCGAACCTTGGTTCGCCGCGAGCTGGATGTCCGCTATAAAAACTCCATCTTTGGCGTCGCATGGTCGCTCGCAAACCCAATCATGCGGGCCATCATCCTGCTACTCGTCTTCCAATACGTCATCCCGATCAAAGTCCCAAACTACGGCGTCCACGTGCTCGCCACGTTCTTCCCGTGGACCTACTTTCTGACAGGCGTCCTGGATGCTGCAGACAGCGTCTCCAAACAAATGCCGCTTGTCCGCAAGGTCTACTTCCCGCGGGAGCTGCTGCCAATCGCAACGACGCTTGCCAACCTCCGGCATTTCCTCTTGACCCTCGGCGTCGTGACCATCCCACTGCTCGTTGTTCTCTACGCACGCGATTCGTTCATCCACCATAGGCTCAGCCTGCCACCGGCCGAAATCCTCCTGCTGCCAGTTCTGATCATCATGCAAACGCTGCTGATCGCCGGACTTGCACTCTTCCTCTCGGCTCTGAATGTCTTTTTCGAAGACACCAAGTTCCTCGCTGCCGTTATCGCCGACCTGCTCTTTTACGCAGTTCCCATCATCTACTTCATCGAACAGGTTGAACACGCAACTCTGCTCCCGGAGAGCATCCGGGGCGTCGTCCACACGCTCTTCCTCCTGAACCCGATGGTCGTGATCCTGGCATCCTACCGGCGCTTCCTCATCGCGTGGCCGGATGGCACTCCGCCTCGCATCCCGCTCACACCCGGACAGCCTGACACCATCGCCGTTAATCTCGGTGTTCCTTGGCCGTGGTTTTGGCTTAGCTTCGCGATGTGCACCGCCATCTTTATCTTTGGCTACCGCTTCTTCAACGCACGCAAGTGGCGCTTTGTTGAGGCTGCATAAGTGAGCCGCCCGCCCGCCGTGTCGGTCACAAATGTCTCCAAACAATTCACCGTAGCCGGGACCGGCTACGCGGGAATCAAAGGCGCCCTCGGAGCCATCCTCGCCGGCAAGCGCCGTGAACGCAAAGTTGTGCATGCGCTAAATGCGGTCAGCCTTGATATCTATGCGGGAGAAACCGTCGCCCTCATCGGCCGTAACGGCTCCGGGAAGTCAACGCTGCTCTCGATGCTCGCAAATGTCATTCGTCCCGATACCGGTTCTGTGACCTTCCCCGCATCCGAGGACCCAACCCACCCGCGTATCGCGCCGCTGCTCGAAGTCGGAGCCGGCTTTCACCCTGACCTCACCGGGACACAAAACGTTTACTTCAATGGCGCTATCCTTGGCCTCTCACGCGCCACAATTAAATCCCGCCGCCCGGAAATCATCGCGTTCGCAGACTTCGAAAATCCGGAATACCTGGATGCCCCTGTGCGGACATATTCCAGCGGGATGTTTGTCCGCCTCGGCTTTGCGGTCGCAGTGCATACCGACCCTGAGATCATCCTCATCGATGAAACCCTAGCCGTCGGCGACAGCGTCTTTCAAGAGAAGTGCTACGCCCGTATCCGGCAGTTTCAGGAAGAGGGGAGGACGATTATCTTCGTCTCCCACGATGACGATGCTGTCCGCCGCGTCGCTACCCGCGCCATCTGGCTGTCACATGGCAAGGTCGCCGCAGATGGGGCCGTTGATGAAACCCTCGCAGCCTACCATCGTAACCACCACGCATAGGGTTTTCAGAGCTCCCGGGCACCGCCTCAACGGTACACTGATGCCATGTCTGGACGTATCCCATCCCGGAGCGAAATTCCGCTCAGCGCCACTTGGAATCTGGCATCCATTTTTCCCACCGATGACGCATTTGAACAAGCCCTGACCACAGCCGATCAGGACATCGCAGAAATCGCTACCCTACGAAGTGACTGGACGGCATCAACGGCATCCATCGCCGCAACGTGGATGAAAGTCGAAGCCCTTCGAGTCCGCGTAGGCCACGTCGCCGTCTATGGCCGGCTTGGCTATACAACCGACACCACTGATGCGACTGCTGCTATCCGCTCCGAGCGCGCGGGCGGCGTCTACAATCGCTTTGCAAGCGCCGTCGCGTGGTTTGAACCCGACCTTCTCGCGCTTGGGATACCCACACTGCTTGCCCATGCCGAATCACCCGAGCTGTCCGCATACGCGCAAAATCTACGCGAACTGGCTCGCCGTGCACCGTTTGTAAAAGATGCCGCCGTCGAGGCCGTCATCGCCGAAGCCGGAACGCTTTTCGGCGCATCCAAGATCCACGCAGCCCTTGCTGACTCAGACATCGACTTTGGCTCAGCGACTGCAGCCGATGGCTCCCTCCACGAAATCGGCCAGGGGACCATCAACCGCCTCCTCACGGATGACGACCGCTCCCTCCGCCAGAGCGCTTGGGAAAAGTACGCCGATGCGCACAGCACGATCGCTAATGGCCTGTCCCAGACCCTGCTCGCCGGCATCAAGCAAAACTGCTTCACCACCCGCGTCCGCGGCTACGATGACCCACTGCACGCATCCCTGGAGCGTGGCTTTATCCCGACAAGCGTTTTCCACAACCTCATCGATGTCTACAAGCAAAACTTACCGACATGGCACCGCTACTGGAACCTCCGCAAAAATGTGCTTGGTTTGGATTCCTTTCAGCCATGGGATGCCCGTGCTCCGCTTTCCAAGGCAATGCCAGAGATTCCCTACAAGCAGGCCGTTGAGTGGATTGCCGATGGCATGGCCCCGATGGGCAAAGCCTACGTGGATGCGATGGTCAAAGGGAGCTTTGATGATCGCTGGGTAGACATTTACCCAAACAAGGGAAAGCGTATGGGCGCGTTCTCAAGCGGCACGCACGGGACAAACCCGTTCATCATGATGTCCTATAACGATGATATTTTCAGCTTGTCGACGCTTGCACATGAGCTTGGGCACTCAATGCACTCTTACCTCAGCCGCCAGAACCAGCCAAGCCACCGCTCTGGGTACGGCTTGTTTGTCGCTGAAGTGGCATCGAATCTGAATCAAGCCCTTGTC